>DASTFY010000023.1:0-11807 GCA_035719525.1 Acidimicrobiales bacterium | reverse complement strand
GCGTCGACGCCCCTGCCCGCCCAGCGCAGGCGGCCGGGCGTGGCTGACAGGCGAGCGACCAGGCCCTGCATGGGCGTCCCGTCGACCTCGGCGATCATCCCCGTCGCTGCCACGTGAGGGTCGGCGGAGATCGCCGCCATATCCATCACCGGCCCGATCGCGGCCTCGGCCGCCCCGAACTCGTCCAGCACCTGCGCCATCGGCCGGGCGGCGATCCAGTCGGCCACCAGCGCATCGAGCTCTTCACGATGCTCGACCCGTCCGGCGAAGGTCGTGAACCGCGGATCGTCACCGAGCCCGATGAGCCGCATCACACGAGCGGCGACCGAATCCGATGACGTCGACAGGGCGACCCAGCACCCGTCGGCACAGCAGTAGGTACCCCGAGGCACCGAGTACGGGATGCCCGCACCCAGGCGGGACTGCTGCTCACCCGTCAACCGGTAGACCGACATCAGTGGGCCCATGAGCTGGAAGAGCGACTCGAGCAGGTTGACGTCGACGACCTGGCCTACGCCCGAATGGAGCGCCACCATGGTCGCGAACGCTCCGACCAGCCCTGCGACCTCGTCGGTGAGCGCGATGGGTGGCAGCAGGGGTGCACCATCGGGCTCACCGGCGATCGCCGCGTAGCCCGACATGGCCTCGGCGATGGAGGCGAACCCCGGACGGCTGGCATACGGCCCGGTCTGGCCGAAGCCAGTGAGGCGGATGATCACCAACTGCTCGTTGCGGGCGTGGAGGACCTCGGGTGCGAGGCCGAGGCGTTCCAGCGCGCCCGGACGGAAGTTCTCGATCAGCACGTGCGCCTCGTCGACCAGGCGCAGGAGGACGTCGCGATCGGCGTCGTCCTTGAGATCCAAGGCCACGAAGCGCTTGTTGCGATTAGCGAACTTCCACCAGAGAGCCGAGCCGTCGCGGGGGTCCCTCCAGGCCATGTTGCGCAGGCTGTCGCCCTCCGGCCGCTCGACCTTGATGACGTCCGCGCCGAAGTCGGCCAGGTAGCGGGCGACGCTCGGCCCCGCGATCACGGTCGAGAGGTCGATCACCCGCAGGTCGACCAGCGGCATCGGCCGGTCGTCGCTCATGCACGCTCCTTGACCCACAGCGTCAGGCGACGGCAGCCCTCGACGATGTCGTCGCCCCGGCCGGAGTAGGAGAAGCGCACGTAGGAGTGCCCCCGTTCGAGGTCGAAGTCGATGCCGGGCGTCGCCGCCACATCGGCCTCCTCCAGCCAGCGCCGGCACAGGTCCCCGGCGTCGTCGGTCAGGCGAGAGACGTCGGCGTACACGTAGAACGCGCCGTCGGCGCTCGCTCGGTCGGTGAGCCCGGCGTCGACGAGGCCGTCGAGCAGCAGCCGCCGGTTCTCTGCGTAGCGGGCCACGTGGCCGTCGAGCTCCTCGGCGCAGTCGAACGCCACGACGGCGGCGAGCTGGGAGAGCGTCGGTGCGCAGATGTACAGGTTCTGCTGGAACCGCTCGACGCCCTCCATGAGATCCGGATGGGCGACGATCCAGCCGAGGCGCCAGCCGGTCATCGAGAAGTACTTCGAGAAGCTGCTGACCACGACGGCGTCAGGCGTGACCGCCAGGGCGGACTCGGCCCGCGCGCCGTAGGTGATGCCGTGGTAGATCTCGTCGGACACGAGCTGCACACCTCGGTCCGCGCACCAGGCGGCGAGCGCGGTGAGGCGCTCCCGGGCCAGGACGGTGCCCGTCGGGTTCGACGGGCTGGCCACCACCAATCCGTCGAGCGGCCCGGTCGCGTCGAGGGCCTCAGGGCTCGGGGCCCAGCCGTCCTCTGGTCCGACGGCGATGCGGACCGGCTCGACGCCGAGCGCCATCAATGTGTTGCGGTAGCACGGATACCCGGGCTCGATGACCGCCACCCGCTGGCCCGCGTCGAAGCAGGCCAGGAAGGCGAGGGTGAAGCCGGCCGATGCTCCTGCCGTCACCACGACCTGGGCCGGGTCGACGTCCACGCCGTACCAGCTCGCGTAGTGGGCGGCGATGGCCCGCCGCAGCGACAGCAGCCCCGGGGCGTTCGTGTAGCCGAGCTGATCGTGGTCGAGCGCTCGCCGCGCCGCTTCCCGTACCGCGGCCGGCGCGGGGGAGGACGGCTGGCCGACCTCCAGGTGGATCACCGGAGCGCCGGTCGCCTCCCGCTCCGCGGCCAGGCCCGCCATCGCCATGGCGTGGAACGGCGGCACATCCGACCGTGACGACAGGCGCACGCCCGGCAGTACAGCACAGGAGCCAGCGGGTGCGTCCGGCTCCGCGCGCCGGCGGCGAACGCTGCCGATGGCGGACTAGCCGAGGAGGTTGAAGCCGGCGGGCAGGGGACGGCGGCCGGTGAGCGCCAGCAGGACCGTCGGTCCGTCGGTCAGATCGGCCAGCACGCCCAGGATGACGCCCACGGCCGAGCGCGGCAGTGTGAGCGTCTGGCCGGTGGAGCCCTGCAGGTCGAGGGTGTGGATCCCCAATTCGACCAGTCGCGTCGGGAGGTAGTCGCCGAAACGCATCGGCCCCACGAAGGACTCGCCGACGTGGTCGTCCGGCGTGGCGGCCAGGCGGTCGAGGGCCCGTTCCGCCGCCGTGCCGGCGGACCTCACGGGCTCCACCAGGCGCGCCGCCGCCTCGCGGGCTCGCTGCGCAACGCCACGGTGCACGTCGGGCAACTCGGCGACCACGCGGTAGTACGCAGAGGCGCTTTCGACCACTGGAGTCGCCGCCGCGGTATCGCACAGGCGCTCGAGGGTCTCGAACGAGCGGATGGCGTGGGCCGTGAGCTCGCGGACGGTCCACTCTCCCACCCCCGGCTGCTCCCACTGGTCATCGGCCACGGCCGCGACGGTGGCGAGGAACACGGCAGCGGCGTCGGTGAACGCGGACCGGGTGGTCAGCGGATCGAGATGGTGAAGCACCGGTCCTCCAGCCGGCCGAGCGCATAGCTCTCGTAGTCCACGCCGAAGTCCTGGTAGAGGTGCCGGCAGCGCTCGCTCCAGGCCAGCGCCTCAGGTGTGGAGATGCGGTGGTGGATCTGGTTGATGCCGCCCTCGTATACGCGGTATTCGGCCCAGGAGCCGGGGAAATCCTTGACGCACGCAACCTCTATGAACGGCACGGCCCCGGTGCTCGGCGTGGTGCGCACCCGGTTGCGGTGGGTGTGGCCAGCCGCGTACGCCACGATGCGGGGGTGGCGGGCGACGACGGCGACGAGCGCGTCGGAGTCGTCCGGGTTGATGCCGAAGTACTCCGCCGGGCGCGCTCCGTCGTCCCGGCCCACCCAAACCTGGTGGTGCCCCATGACGAAGACGGGCCGGTCCGACCCCGCGGCCAGGTCGTCCAGCCACTCCAGCTGCTCGGTCGTCACGCGGCCCGTCGTCATCGTCGGGATCACGGTGTCGAGGAGGACGAGGCGGACGCCGGGCAGGTCGACGATCGCGTCGCCGGTCCGGACCGACTGGCCCCGGTACGCGTCGTGGTTGCCTCGGATGACGTGGAGCCGCTCGCCGAACGCGTCTCCGTAACAAGCCTCGAATCCCTCGAACTCCTCGTCCAAGCCATCGCTCGTCAGGTCGCCCTTCACCACCACCGCCGCGGGGTCGATGGTCGCGATCTCGGTCACCGCTCCCCGGTTCATGGTCTCCGGGTACGGGGGCTCGTCCGGCCCGACCCGCTGGACAGGGCCGAGCGGATGGTCATCGACGCGACCGGCCTCCACCTCGCCGAAGTGCACGTCGTTGACGGTGGCGACTCGGCTGAGGAGCTCGCCCGGTGGACGAGCCAGCGTACGCACCGTCACGCCATCGAGCTCGTAGGTGGTGTCGGGACGCAGACCGTCATGGCGGCGCACCCGGGCGCCGTCGTGGAGGACCACGAAGTCTTCGGCCACGGTGGTGACGTCCACGACCTCCGACCGTAGCGGCGGAGTCAGCGACTGCCGCCCGGGCGCCCGCCGTACACCCGGTCAGTACCAGGGGCGGGGGCGGCGAGCCGAGGGAGGACGCGTCCACCAGCGGCCACTGAAGCGCCAGGCGCCGCGGCGGGGTCCCGCGGCGGGAGCGAGCGCGACCGGCCTCGGCCACAGCGCCTCGATGGCGGCAACGATGGCAGCCGCCTCCTCCGCGGAGGGCGTTGGACGCACGTCCAGCATCGGCGCCACCCGACGGGTGGCGGCGGCGGGCGGGCTCCAAGCTGGCGTGGTCACAGGGGCATGTTCCCGTGCTTGCGGCGGGGCAGCTCCTCCCGCTTCGTCCGCAGCATTGCCAGCCCGGCGATGAGCCTGCTCCGGGTGTCCGCGGGATCGATCACGTCGTCCACGTAGCCCCGCTCGGCCGCGGCATCGGGGTTGGCGTAGCGCTCGGTGTACTCCGCCACCAACTCGGCTCGGCGGGCGACGGGATCGGCCGCCTGCTGGAGCTCCCGGCGGTACACGATCTCGACCGCACCCTGAGGGCCCATCACCGCCAACTCCGCGGTCGGCCAGGCATAGGAGAGGTCGGACCCGATCGACTTCGAGTCCATGACCACATAGGCCCCGCCGTACGCCTTGCGGGTGATGACCTGGATGCGGGGCACCGTGGCCTCGCAGTAGGCGTACAGCAATTTGGCGCCGTGGCGGATGATCCCGCCGTACTCCTGGTCCACGCCGGGAAGGAACCCGGGCACGTCGACGAAGGTGACGAGCGGGATGTTGAACGCATCGCAGGTGCGGACGAACCGCGCCGCCTTCTCCGCACTCTCGATGTCCAGCACACCGGCCAGCACCATCGGCTGGTTCCCGACCACACCGACCGACTGCCCGTTCAGCCGACCGAAGCCGCACACGATGCTGCGGGCCCAGTGGGGGAAGTACTCGAAGAAGTCGCCGTCGTCGAGCACCTCGCGAACGACCTTCCTCATGTCGTAGGGCTGGTTGGGGCTGGGCGGGAGGATCTCGCGCAGCGCCACACACTGCCGGTCGGGAGCGTCCGTCGCCTCGACCGAGGGCGGCTCCTCCATGTTGTTCTGGGGCAGGAAGCCGAGCAGGAAGCGCACGTCCTCGAGACAGGACTTCTCGTCCGCGGCCACGAACGTGGCGACACCTGACTTGCTGGCGTGGCTCATCGCGCCACCCAGCTCCTCCAACGTGACCTCCTCTCCGGTCACCGTCCGCACCACGTCTGGGCCGGTGATGAACATGTGCGACTTCTCGCGGACCATGAAGATGAAGTCGGTCATGGCCGGCGAGTACACGGCGCCGCCGGCGCAGGGTCCGAGGATCACGCTGATCTGCGGTACGACGCCTGACGACAGCACATTGCGGTAGAAGATGCCGCCGTAGCTGGCCAGCGAGACGACGCCTTCCTGGATGCGGGCACCGGCCCCGTCGTTGAGCCCCACGACCGGGGCGCCGACCTTCAGGGCCAGGTCCATGAGCTTGTGGATCTTCTCGGCGAAGACTTCGCCCAACGCGCCGCCGAAGACGGTGAAGTCCTGGCTGAACACGAAGACGTTGCGCCCCTCGATCGTGCCCCAGCCGGTGATCACGCCGTCGGTGTACGGCCGTTCCTCCAGGCCGGACCCTTGCGCCCGGTGGCGAGCCAGCAGGTCGAGCTCCTGGAAGGAGCCTGGATCCAGCAGGAACTCGATGCGCTCCCGGGCCAGCATCTTGCCCTTGGCGTGCTGGCGCTCCACGGCTCGGGGTGAGCCGGCCTTGTAGGCCTCGTCCTTGCGCCGGCGAAGCTCCTCCAGACTGTGCTGCATCGGGTCGGTCACGGACGCCGACGCTAGTGCCGCGACTGGCTGGGGTCAGCGAACGAGGCGGTAGGACACGGTGACGGTGACCGTCAGCTCCTTCTCGCCCGCCTCGATGGGCACTGCCTCCGACGCCATGGCCAGGCGCGCCGCCCTTGGGACCCCCGGTCCTCCGGAGCCACCCTCGTCGATGGTCAGCACCTTGCCCAGCTCGGCCCCCGCCGCCCGGGCCAACTGCTCCGCTTGGTCATGGGCGGCGTCCATCGCGGCCGCGCGGGCCTGCTCGAGGACGGGCTGGGGATCGGAGACGGCGAACGACAGCCCGTGGATGACGATGTCGTCGCCGACCACGCCGGCCACGGTGTCGAGGAGTCCGCCCGCGGTGGCGACGTCCCGCAGGCGGACCGAGAGCGTGTTCTGCGCCTGGTAGCCCTCGACCCGGCGGCCGTCCTCGCCGTACTCGGGCCAGATGGTGAGGTTGGCGGTGGCGATGTCCTGGTCGGCGACACCACCGGTCTTGAAGCCGTCGATGGCGGCTTCGGTCCGCTCATTGGCCCGGCTCAGCGCCTCGCGTGCCGTCGTCCCCCGGACCTGCACCCCGAGGGAGACGGTGAGTTGGTCGGGGACCGCGGCCGCCTTGCCGGCGGCGGTGACGGTGACGCTGCGCTTGCCCATCGGCCCGGACCATAGGCGGCCGGCTTCGCCCTAGTCGGTCAGCTCGTAGACCACGGTGACGGCCAGGTTGAGCTCCTGCTGGCCAGGCTCCAAGGGCACGGCGGCGCTGCCCCCGGCGGTGTCAGCGGCCAGCCGCTCGTACACCGGGACCACTCCCGGCGTGGCGCCCTCGATGATCGACACCACTGGCCCGCGCTTCAACCCGCTGGCCGCGGCCAGCTGGTCGGCCTGGGCTTCGGCGTTCACGAGCGCATCCTCGCGGGCGACGCGGCGCAGTTCGCCCGTGTCGTCGATGGTGAACGAGACGCCCTCGAGGACGATCTCATCGCCGACCACACCCGCCGTGGCGTCGATGATCTTGCCCGCGTTGGCGATGTCGCGGATCTTCACGCTGGCGGTGTTGCCGGCCTCGTAGCCGGTGATCTTGCGCCCGTCACTGCCGTACTGCGGGTAGACGAACACGTTCGTCGTGGTGATGTCCTTCTCCTCCACGCCGCCGAACTTCAGCGCGTCGAGCAGCTGGGTCGCCTTCTGGTTGGCCAGGTCGAGCGCCGCGTTGGCCGACTCCGCTCTGGTGCGCACGCCGAGCTGCACGATCGCCATGTCCGGCGTGCCCGAAGCGGTGCCGTCAGCCGTCACGGTCACGGTGCGCATCGTCCCGCCCTCGTCGGCTCCGCCGGAAGGGGCGACGCTGGTGGTGGTGGTCGCCTGCGCGTCAGCGCTGCGCGGCCCGTCGTCGACCGCCGCGACGACTCCCACGGCCAGTGCCCCGGCCACGACGCCGCCGAGCAGCGCCCATCCCCATCGTGCACTCATCTGGTCCTCCTTGTCGGTGCGGATTGGACGCCGGCGGGCCGTGGTCGGTTCCCGCCTGGCAGGCTGTCCGTGTGGCACTCCCGTTGCAGCCGCCGGTGCGACCGATGCTGGCCAAGCTCACCACTGCCATGCCCGAGGGCGACGGCTGGCTGTACGAGCCGAAGTGGGACGGCTTCCGCTGCATCGTGTTCCGGGACGGAGAGAGCATCGAGCTGGGCAGCCGCAACGAGCGGCCTCTCACCCGCTACTTCCCCGAGGTCATGGCCCCGCTACAAGAGCAGCTCCCCGAGCGCTGCGTGGTCGATGGGGAGATCGTGATCCCTTCCTCGGACGGCCGCGGCCTCGACTTCGACGCGCTGTTGCAACGCATCCATCCCGCCGAGTCTCGGGTGCGCAGGCTGGCGGAGGAGACCCCCGCCGCGGTCGTGCTGTTCGACGTGCTCGCCGTGGGCGACCGGGTGGTCACGGACGAGCCCTTGAGCGAACGTCGCGGGCTGCTGCTGTCGCTGCTACCGCACCCGGTGCACCCGCTCTACCTCACACCCGCCTCCGAGGATCCGGTCGTGGCCGAGGGTTGGTTCCACCGTTTCGAGGGCGCGGGCCTCGACGGCATCGTGGCCAAGCGGCTGGACGGTCCCTACACACCGGACAAGCGCACCATGGTGAAGGTCAAGCACGAGCGCACCGCCGACTGCGTGGTCGCCGGCTACCGCATCCACAAGGACGGCGCCGGCGTCGGATCGTTGCTGCTCGGCCTCTACGACGAGGACGGCACGCTGCACCACGTCGGCGTGGCCGCGGGTTTCACCGTCAAGCGCCGACCCGAGCTGCTGTCCGAGCTAGAGCCGCTCACCGAGGACGCCATCGACGGCCACCCCTGGCAGCAGTGGGCCGAGGTGATGCGCGACGAGGCGGGCCGGATGCCGGGCGGGCACAGCCGCTGGAATGCCGGCAAGGACCTGTCGTGGGTGCCGATCAGAGTGGAGCGGGTGGCCGAGGTGACCTTCGGCCAGCTCCAGAGCGGGCGGTTCCGCCACGGGGTACGCCTGGTGCGGTGGCGGCCCGACCGGACGCCGGAGAGCTGCACGTACGAGCAGCTGGACGTGGCCGATCCGGTCCGATTCGACGAGCTGTTCCGGCCGGCCTGAACCGCCGGCCGGAACACGCCACGTGTACCTAAGCGGACGGGTCGCGGATCAGACGTCCTCGCGCAGCTCGCGCCCGTGGACCGTGAGGGCGTAGATCACGAAGATGCACATGAAGATCACGATCAACGACCACACCGGGTAGACACGGATGGTGGCGAAGTGGTCGATGGCCTGGATTCCCGCCATCACGACCGCGACGATCCGGGCCCAGGTCTTGCCCTGCAGGATCCCGAACGCCGCAAACAGCACGATGAGGCCGATGATGATGGCCGACCATCCCCACGCGTTGGCCGTGGAGTTGGCGTACTCACCAAGCGGCCCGCTGGTGTAGCTGTCATCGAAGATGGCGATCAGGCCACCGATGATGCCGAACACCCCCATCATCACCATGAGGACGGCTGCGAAGACTATCCAGCCGACCCATCCGGTCACATCGCTCTCGGTGCTCTCCATGTTTCCTCTCCCAGAGTTGCCAGTGCCGGGAGGCGGGCTCGCCGGCGCGCGCAGTATCGCGCCTGCGTGAAGCGGCGTGAGCGATGGTGCGGCGAGGCCGCGTCGTGCGCTGCGGGCCCTACGCAGCGAGAACGACGGAGTCGGGTTCGAAGATCCGGTACGAGCCCAGCTCGTCGTAGCGCACCACGAAGGGCGTGCTCCCGTCACAGGCGTCCAGGATGAGCGCCTCGTCGCCGGCCAGCAGCACGAGCGCGGTCGTGGCCTCACCGTCATGGTCGATCTCGATCACCGCGCCGTCGTGGATCGGCTTGGCGATCTGATGGGTGTTCTGGCTCATGGCGATGGTCCCCGATGCTCTCGTTCGATCTCGTTCCGTTGAACGTTCCAGATGCGCTGCGTGTTCCCCCGGATACCGGGGTGGGTCAGGAGTCACACCGTGGAGACGCCCCTCACCGTCATTCGTGACGCGAGCCGATCCGGATCACGCGGGCGGTGCACCGGGGGCCGGACCCTGCCGCACCCTCTCGGTAGTCTCGGCGCCATGGCCCACCAGTCGCTCTACCGGCGCTACCGGCCCCGCCGGTTCGCCGAGCTACGGGGCCAGGAGCACGTCGTCCGGGTGCTCCGCAACGCCGTTCGGGAGGACCGGGTCGGCCACGCCTATCTGTTCAGTGGGCCACGGGGGACGGGCAAGACGTCCTCGGCCCGCATCCTGGCCAAGGTGCTCAACTGCGAGGCGCCGGCCGACGGCGAGCCCTGTGGCGTGTGTCCACCCTGCCTGGCGGTCGACGCCGGCTCGAGCTTCGACGTCCACGAGCTCGACGCCGCCAGCAACAACGGCGTCGAGAACATCCGCGAGCTCATCGAGCGCGCCTCGTACACCACGGCCGGCCGCCACAAGGTCTACATCCTCGACGAGGTGCACATGCTGTCCCGGGCGGCCGAGGCGGCGTTGCTGAAGACGCTCGAGGAGCCGCCTCCACACGTGGTGTTCGTGCTCGCCACCACCGATCCGCAGAAGGTGAGCCCGACCATCCGCAGCCGCACCCAGCATCTGGAGTTCCACCTGCTCCCGGCCGAAGAGCTGGAGGCCCATGTCCGGTGGGTGGCCGCCGATGCCGGCCTGGAGGTCACCGACGAGGCCATCGAGGCCGTGCTGCACATGGGGGCCGGTTCGGCGCGGGACACGCTGTCGGCGCTCGACCAGGTGGTGGCCGCCGGCGGCATCACGCCGGAGCTGCTCCCGCTCGACGACCTCATCGAAGGCCTGGTGGAGGCCGACACCGGCCGGTCGCTGGCCGCTCTCGCCGCCGCGGTCCAGGGCGGGCGGGATCCGAGGAGCTTGGCCGAGGACCTCATCGCCCACCTTCGCGAGGCCTTCCTCTCGGTGGTGGCGCCGGACCTCGTCCAGCTCCCGGACCGCCGGCGTGACGTGGTGCGGGACCAGGCGCACCGGCTGGGGCTCCCGGCGACGGTCCGGGCCATGGAGGTCCTCGGCGAGATGCTGGTCGAGCTGCGCCACGCGCCCGACCCGCGCGTCCTGCTCGACGTCGCCCTGGTCAAGCTCACCAACGCCAGCGCGGACACCTCCCCAGCGGCGCTGTTGGCCCGCATCGAGAAGCTGGAGCGCTCGGCCGGCGGACAACCGTCGGCGACGGGGGCCACCACGACGGGCCCGGCGGAGGTGGGGACAGGTCGCACCGAGTCCGGTCGGGCCCGGTTGGGCAGCGCGGTCGAGCCGCCGTCCTCGCCGCCCCCGACGGCCACACCGGCCACACCGGCCACACCGGTCGAGCCCCCTCCTGCCCCGACGCCTTCTCCACCCGGGAACGCACAACCCCAGCCGGTCGGCGGCCCCACGCGCGACGAGCTGACGCTGGCTTGGGCCGATCAGATCCTTCCCCGCCTCCCCCGTGCCGCGAAGCCGGTGCTGGCCGCCGGGCACTGGGTGGACACCGACGACGGCGTCGCTCTCGCGGTCCCGAACGAGCCGCACCGCACCAAGTGCGAGCAGCACCGGACCGAGCTGGAGGCCGCGCTCGCCGCCCACTTCCAGCGGCCGGTGCCCGTGGTGTTCACGCTGGAGCGAGCGCAGACCACCTCCCGGCCCGGGTCCGCCGGCGGGCAAGGGCGTTCGCGCCCGCCCGATCCGGAACCCGAGGAGGCGATCGATCCGGCCGAGCTGGTCGATGCCGGTCCGGAACACGCGCTGGCCCCGGTCGAGCGGTTGACGCAGGCGTTCCCCGGGGCGGAACTGCTGGAAGAGACCTGAGGTGGCCTCGACCTACGCCACCCCGGTCCAGACGCTGATCGACGAGCTCGGACGCCTTCCCGGCGTCGGGCCGAAGTCGGCGCAGCGCATCGCTTTCCACCTCCTCAAGCTGCCGACCGAGGACGCGACCCGCCTGGCCATGGCCATCACGGAGGCCAAGGCGAAGGTCCGGTTCTGCGAGCGCTGCTGGAACGTGGCCGAGGACCGGGAGTGCGGGATCTGCACCGATGACCAGCGCGACCTGCGCCTGCTGTGCGTCGTCGAGGAGGCGCGCGACATCGTCGCCCTCGAGAAGACGGGCGAGTTCCGCGGCCGCTACCACGTTCTGCTCGGCGCCATCAGCCCCATCGACGGGATCGGGCCGGAGCAGCTGAAGGTCCGGGAGCTCCTGGTCCGACTGGAGCCTGAAGGGGTGGAAGAGGTGATCCTCTGCACGAACCCCAACGTCGAAGGTGAGGCGACCGCGCTGTACCTGGCCCGCTTGCTCAAGCCGCTAGGCGTCAAGGTCACCCGGCTGGCCAGCGGCCTCCCGGTCGGCGGAGACCTGGAGTACGCCGACGAGCTCACCCTCGGCCGGGCGCTCGAGGGACGCCGGGAGATCGCCGGCTGACACCTTCGGCGACACGCGAAGCGGGCCGGCGCCCGAGGGCACCGGCCCGAGATGCACTGGGGTACCGACCTTCGAGGTGGTAGCGGGCGGACAGG
>DASTFY010000022.1:0-2526 GCA_035719525.1 Acidimicrobiales bacterium | reverse complement strand
CCGCCCAAGGCGGCCCGCTCAGTCCCGCCCATCACGGGTCGGGGCCGCGCCCGAGCGCCCGGTCGGGGCCAGGCTGCGGGTGGCCGGGGGACCGCAAGCCCGGGCGTCCGGCCGTAAGGCCGGCGCCGGGCGCGGATCCGCCGGACAGGACCCGCAGCCGGGACGAAGACCCAGACCCCTTGACGGGCACGGCCCCGACCCTTACCCTTTCCCCAACCCTTCGGGGTCCCGCCTCGGCAGGAGCCGCCGCGGTTGACTCCGCGTGGTGCCGCCGATAGGATCGGCCAAGCCGTGGGTTTGCTGTCTTTTCGCCATGAGTTGCTTCGGATTTCGCGCGCCCCGGCTCCCGTCGCCGCCCCATCCGCACCAGCAGTCTGAGGAGTCAGCGTGGCCTCTCGCTCGTCGACCCGTGAGCGCTATTCGTTCGCCAACCTCACGGAGCCACTCGACCTGCCGGATCTGATCGCGATCCAGCGCAGCAGCTTCGAGTGGTTCTTGAACCACGGCCTGGCCGAGACGTTCCGGGACATCTCCCCGATCAAGGACTTCAGCGAGACCCTGCAGCTCGAGCTGGAGTTCGATCCGGACGACGAGGACCTGCGCCCCCCGCCGAAGTTCTCGGTGGAGGAGTGCAAGGAGAAGGACATGACCTACTCCGCTCCGATCTTCGTCCGGGCCCGGTTCATGAACCGGAACACCGGCGAGATCAAGGAGCAGACGGTCTTCATGGGCGAGTTCCCGATGATGACCGAGAAGGGCACGTTCATCATCAACGGCACCGAGCGGGTCGTGGTCAGCCAGCTCGTCCGCTCGCCCGGCGTCATCTTCGAGCCCGGTGAGCGCTTCCGGCTCCGCAACCTGGCCAAGTACCAGCTCGTCAAGGGCACCATCCACCCCTACCGGGGCGAGTGGATGGAGTTCGACATCGAGCAGAAGCCGGGCAAGGACGTCACCGCCGGCACCCGGGTGGCCCGCAAGCGGCGCATGAGCATCTTCACCCTGCTGCGGGCCCTCGGCTACGACGAGGAGCACGCCCCCGGCTTCCTGGACCGCTTCGTTTCCCACTTCGACTTCCTGGAGGGGCAGTGGGAGAAGGATCGCCACATCGCCCCGACCCAGGACGAGGCGCTGGTCGAGATCTACAAGCGGGCCCGCCCTGGTGAGCCCCCCACGGTCGAGTCGGCCCGCAACTACTTCCGCGGCGCGTTCTTCGAGAGTCGCCGCTACGACCTCAGCCGGGTGGGCCGTTACAAGCTCAACCGGAAGCTCGGCGCCGAGGTCGCCCGGCTCGGTGAGCTCTACGGCCTGACGGGCGACCAGCTCGACCTGCCCACCCCTGACCAGAACGTGCTCAGCCGCTGCGAGGTGCTGGCTGCCGTCAGCTACATGCTGCACCTGGCCAAGACCGAGCCCGGCTACCGCCTGGACGACCAGGACCACTTCGCCAACCGCCGCATCCGGTCGATGGGTGAGCTCATCCAGAACCAGGTCCGCATCGGCCTGTCCCGCATGGAGCGGGTGGTGCGGGAGCGCATGACGACGCAGGACGTGGAGGCCATCACGCCGCAGTCGCTGATCAACGTGCGGCCGGTGGTGGCGGCGATCAAGGAGTTCTTCGGCACCAGCCAGCTGTCGCAGTTCATGGACCAGGTCAACCCGCTGTCGGGCCTCACCCACCGCCGCCGCCTCTCGGCGCTCGGCCCTGGTGGCCTGTCCCGCGAGCGGGCCGGCTTCGAGGTCCGTGACGTCCACTTCTCCCACTACGGACGCATGTGCCCGATCGAGACGCCCGAAGGCCCGAACATCGGCCTCATCGGCGCCTTGTCGACCTACGCCCGGGTCAACGAGTTCGGCTTCATCGAGACGCCGTACCGCAAGGTGACCAACGGCAAGGTGACCAAGGAGATCAAGTACATGGCGGCCGACGAGGAGGAGAACTACGTCGTCGCCCAGGCCAACACGCCACTGAACCCCGACGGCAGCTTCAAGGACGACCGGGTGCTCGTGCGCCGCTCGCCCCAGGCGGCGTCGCTGGAGGATCTGCGGCGGATGCTGGAGGCGGAGAGCTTCTTCGGCGCCACCACCGACATCGGCTACGTGCCGCCGTCGGAGGTCGACTACATGGACGTCAGCCCGAAGCAGATCGTCTCGGTCGGCACGGCGCTGATCCCGTTCCTCGAGCACGACGACGCCAACCGGGCCCTGATGGGCGCCAACATGCAGAAGCAGGCCGTCCCGCTGGTGCGCTCCGAGGCGCCGTACATCGGCACCGGCATCGAAGACCGCGCCGCTCGCGACGCGGGCGACCTGCTGCAGTCGCTCGATGAGGGCGAGGTCACCGAGGTCACCGGCGAGTCGATCACAGTCCAGTACAAGACGCTCGGGCGCCGGGTCTACCGACTGGCGAAGTTCCGCCGGTCGAACCAGGACACGTGCATCAACCAGCGGCCGCAGGTCGTCGAGGGCCAGCGGGTCCACAAGAGCACGATCCTCGCCGACGGCCCGTCCACCGACCTGGGTGAGCTG
>DASTFY010000021.1:0-12852 GCA_035719525.1 Acidimicrobiales bacterium | reverse complement strand
GATCGCGTACGACGCCGCAGTCGCCCTCACCAACACCACGCCTGTCGGCGCGTTCCGCGGCGCCGGCCGACCCGAAGCCGCGGCGTTCCTCGAGCGGATCATGGACATGGCCGCCGACGAACTCGGCCTCGATCCGGTGGAGATCCGCCGGCGCAACCTGCTGGCGCCCGACCAGTTCCCCTTCACCACGTTGATGGGGACCACCTACGACGTCGGCAACTACGCGCTCCCGCTCGACCGAGCTGTCGAGCGCGCCGGCTACCAGGCGCTGCTGACCGAGCAGGCCGCGAGACGTCAGCGGGGCGATCGGTGGCAGCTGGGCATCGGCGTCAGCACCTACGTCGAGGTGACGGCCGGAGGCGGCACGAGCGAGTACGGGTCGGTCGAGGTCCACGACGACGGCAGCGTCACGGTCAGCGCCGGCACCTCGGCCCACGGCCAGGGCCATGCCACCTCCTTCGCCATGATCGTCGCCGACCGGCTACGGGTGCCGCTCGAGGCGATCACGTACGTCCAGTCCGACACCGCGCTCGTGCCGAGGGGAGGCGGGACGGGCGGCTCCCGTTCGCTCCAACTCGGGGGGACCGCCGTCTACCGAGCGGCGGAGGCCGTCGTCGAGCAGGCCCGGGAGCTGGCGGCGCGACTGCTGGAAGCCGACGCCGACGACGTCGTGGTCACCGACGACGGCCGTGTTGGCGTGGCTGGCGTGCCGGCGCGGGCACTGACATGGGCCGAACTGGCGCAGGCGGCCGCCGCCGACGGCGACGGGCAGGGTCCTCTGGCTTCCGCTCTCGACGCGGCCCAGGAGGGGGCGACCTTTCCCTTCGGCGCGCACGTCGCCGTGGTCGAGGTCGACCTCGAGACCGGCCAGGTGCGCCTGGCCCGTCACGTGGCGGTCGACGACTGCGGCCGCATCGTCAACCCCTTGCTCGTGCGGGGGCAACAGCAAGGCGGGATCGCGCAAGGCGTCGCCCAGGCCCTGTGGGAACAGTTCGTGTACGACGAGGACGGCAACCCGCTCACCTCCACGTTGGCCGAGTACGCGATGCCGAGCGCGGCCGAGTTCCCCTTCTTCGACACGGAGAACACCGAGACGCCCACGCCGCTCAACCCGCTCGGCGCCAAGGGGATCGGCGAGTCAGGCACGATCGGATCGATGCCGGCGGTGCAGAACGCCGTGGTCGATGCCTTGAGCCACCTCGGCGTGCGCCATCTCGACATGCCCTGCACCCCGGAACGGGTGTGGCGAGCGATCGCCACCGCTCGCGCCGGCGGCGACACCGTCGGGTGGCGGGAGCCGCCGGCGGTGTTCTCCACGCTCCCCCGCCGAGGGTCCCATCGAGCACCCGCCGCCACGGCCGATGTCGAGATCTAAGCCGCTGGCGGTCTACCTGGAGGTCGGACGGCGGCGAACCTTCGCCGCCGTGGCCGACTGGCCGGGCTGGTGTCGCTCGGGCAAGGGCGACGACGATGCGCTCGAGGTCCTCGCTTCGTACGCACCGCGCTATGCCGTGGTCGCGGAGGAGGCCGGGGTGCGCTTCCCGCGCTCGGCGGCGGACGCCTTCGACGTCGTCGAGCGCCTTCCCGGCTCGGCCAGTACGGACTTCGGCGCGCCGGGCGCGATCGCCATGGGAGACAGGGAGCCGCTGACGGCGGCCGCAGCCAAGCGCCAGGCGGCGCTGGTGGCCGCGTCATGGAGCGTGCTCGACCGGGTCGCCGCCGGCGCTCCGGCGAGACTGCGCAAGGGCCCGAGAGGCGGCGGGCGCGACCGCGACGCCGTCGTCGCCCACGTGCTCGAGGCCGAGGCGTCCTACGCCCGAAAGCTGGGTCTGCGCTTCCGGCCGCCCACCCCGGGCGACAAGAAGGCGATCGCCGAGGCGCGTGAGGCGATCCTCGGCGTCCTCCGGAGGACCTCGTCCGGGGAGCCGCCCGTCGAGAAGGGGTGGCCGCCCCGCTATGCCGCCCGCCGCATCGCGTGGCACGTCCTGGACCACGCCTGGGAGATCGAGGACAAGAGCGAACCGAGCTGAGCCGTGCGCTCAGGACTCGATGGCGGTGCCCAGCTTCTCCAGCTCGGCCGGCTCCGGCACGGGGGTGCCCCAGCGGCGCATGCCCTCCTCGATACGGCTGATCACCGTCTCCAGCACCCGGACCCGGGCGAAGCGCTTGTTCTCGGCCGCCACCAGGTCCCACCGGGCGAGGTCATGGTTCGTCCGCTCGAACAGATCCTCCGTGGCCTCGTCGTAGTCGCGGTTCCGGCGCCGATTGCGCCAGTCGTCCGGGGTCAGCTTCCAGCGCCGCAGCGGGTCGGCCTCGCGCGAGCGGAACCGGGCCAGCTGCTCCTCGTCGCTGATGTGGAGCCAGAGCTTCACCAGAATGAGGCCCTCGAGGACCAGCGTGCGCTCGAAGTTGACGATCTCGCCGTAGGCCCTGCCCCACTGCTCCTGGGAGGCATACCCCTCGATCCGTTCGACCAGCACCCTGCCGTACCAGCTCCGGTCGAACACCGCCATGCCGCCCAGCCCCGGCAGCTCCCGGTAGAACCGCCACAGGAAGTGATGCCGCTTCTCGTCGTGGGTCGGGGCCGCGAAGCTCGATACCCGGTAGTGCCGGGGATCCAGCGGTTCGACGAGCCGCTTGAGCGCGCCACCCTTGCCGCCCGCGTCCCTGCCCTCGAGGATGATCAGCAGCCCGGGACCGAGCTCTCCGGCGCCGAGCTGCCCGCCTAGGTGGAGCCGGAGCTGCAGGAACCGGCGCTGCGCGGCCAGCAGCCGCTTGTCGTACTCGGCCCGGCCCAGCTTGGCGCCGAGATCCAGCTCGGCCAGACGCGCCATCGCCGAACGTTAGCGAGGCTCCGAGTCCACTGGACTCGCCATCCCCCTTCGCTTGTACCCTACAACGGATGTCCGCGAGCGGCCCCGCTGCCTCGCCCGTGGTCGACCTCGGCATCGCCGGGGAACGCGAGGTGGCGTTGCGCATCGGCACGGCGTGGAAGGAGCTCAGGCGCGGTGCAGCCATGGTGGCGGTGCGCGACTACTTCTACGCCGCCGAAGAGGACTCGATCGAGCCGGGCCAGATGGACACGCTCGACCTGCTGGTGCAACAGCCCGCATGGCGGATGAGCGAGCTGGCCGAGGCGCTGCGGGTGGACCCCTCGACCGCCACCCGGGCCGTCCAGCGCCTGGTGCGGTCCGGCCTGGCCGACCGCGGTACCGGCGTCGAGGACGGGCGGGTGGTCATGGTCTCGGTGACCGAGCAGGGGAGGCAGCGCCACGCGGCGATCTCCCGCCGCCGCCGGGACTCCATGGCCCGCATGCTGGGCGAGTTCAGCTCCGAGGAGCGCCGCCAGCTCGCCGAGCTGCTCGAGCGACTGGTCGCCGCGCTCGATCACCTGGCCGCCGATCTGCCGGATCGCTGAGCGTCGCGGCCGACCGGTAGCGTCCCCGCATGGCCGACCGGGCGCACTTCGCGGAGCAGGCGCTGCCGCTCGCCCCCCAGCTCTACTCGGCCGCCCTGCGCATGACCCGCAACCCCTCCGATGCCGAGGATCTGGTCCAAGAGACGTATCTCAAGGGCTACAGGAGCTTCAGAACCTTCGCGGAGGGCACGAACCTGCGGGCCTGGCTCTTCCGCATCCTCACCAACACCTACATCAACATCTATCGAGCCAAGCAGCGCCGACCGGAGGAGACCGAGCTCGATGACCTCCAGGACTTCTACCTCTACCGCCGCATCGGGGGCATCGAGGAGGCGCTGGCCGCCCGCAGCGCCGAGGACGAGCTGATGGACGTCTTCACCGACGACGAGGTGAAGCAGGCCCTGGAGGACCTTCCCGAGAACTTCCGGCTCCCCGTCCTGCTCGCCGATGTCGAGGGATTCTCGTACAAGGAGATCGCCGAGATGCTGGAGATCCCGATCGGCACCGTGATGTCACGGCTCCACCGGGGAAGAAAGGCGATGCAGAAGGCGTTGTTCGATTTCGCCGAGCAGCGCGGTCTCACCGCACCGCCCGCACCGACGCCGTCCGACGAGAAGCCCGATACCGTGGTCGAAACGCAAACTGAGGCAACCCATGGATGACTGCGACGAGATCCTTCGTGAGCTGGAGCCCTACCTGGACCAGGAGCTCTCGCCGGAAGCGTGGAGGTCCATCCATGCCCATCTCCATGGCTGCCTCGACTGCCTCCACGTGTTCGACTTCCACGCCGAGCTCCGGATGGTCATCGCCCGCAAGTGCCGGGAGGACCCGCTCCCACCCGGCCTGCTCACCAGGATCGAGAATTGCTTCGGGACGGTGGACCTCGAGGAGTCCGGCACCGCCGGCTTCGGCGAGGCCGCCCCGGCCTGAGAGCATCAGGACGCCCCCCTACTAGGCTGCCAACATGTTCGCCGCGCAACCGTGGGACTGGTGGATCGCGCTGGTCTTGACCGCCCTCGGGCTCATCGCCATCTTGGCCGTCGTGATCGGCTACCTCTACAAGGTGGTGAGCCCGCAGTACCCACGGCGCGGGCAGGTGGTGCAGCCCCAGAGCCAGAACAAATAGTGGCAGCACGCGGCCTCGTCGACTGGGGCCTCGCCGAGCGCATCGGAACCCGGGTGGCCAGCCGCCCGTCGGCGCTCGCCGCCGAGCTACCCGGCCTCCAGCGTGAGATGACGGGCTCGACACGGCTGGCCGAAGGCCTGGTCACCGCCACCACCGGTCTCGTCCCCTCTGGCCCGGCTGAGGTCAGGGTGGTGGACCGGCCGGAGTGGGTGGCGGCCAACGTCGCCTCGTTTCGTCGGCTGCTCGCCCCGCTCGTCCGGCGTTGGGAGGAGCGGGCCGAAGGCCGCAACAGCATGACGTCACAGCTCACCAGCAGGGTGACCGCGGTCGAGCTGGGAACCTTGCTCGGGTGGATGAGCACCCGGGTGCTGGGCCAGTACGACCTGCTCCTCGGGGATCCGCATCGCGATGGCACCGGATCGGACGATCCGGGGCGTCCGGGCGACGTGGTGTACCTGGTCGGCCCCAACCTGATCGGACTGGAGCGACGCTTCGCGTTCCCGCCCGATCAGTTCCGGCTGTGGGTGCTGCTCCACGAGTTGACCCATCGGGCGCAGTTCACCGGCGTGCCGTGGCTGTCGGCGCACTTCGCCGGCCTCGTGGAGCGAGCGCTGGCAGTGGCCGAGCCCGACGGTCGCCAGCTCGCCACCGCCGCCCGAGCGCTCACGCGGGACCGGGCCGAGATGCGCCGGCGGTTGGAGGAAGGCGGCATGTTGGCTGTGGTCGCTTCGCCCGAGCAGCGGGCGATCATCGACGAGATCGGCGGGATGATGGCGATGCTGGAGGGACACGGCGACGTCACCATGGATCGCGCCGGCGCCGGGCGGATCACCGAGGCGCCACGGTTCGCGGCCGCGCTGTCGGCCCGCCGCCGCAGCGGCTCCCCGCCGGTGCGCCTGCTGCGCAAGCTCATCGGCCTCGAGGGCAAGCTGAACCAATACCAGCAGGGCGAGCAGTTCATCGCCCACATCGAGCGGGTCGCCGGTCCTCGGGCCATCGACGCCTGCTGGGAGGGACCGGAGCGACTTCCCTCGCTCGAGGAGATCCGCGATCCTCAGCGCTGGCTGGCCCGGGTCGGCTTGGCCGGCAGGGTGGCCTGAACCGAGGGGCCCGTGGCCTCGCGGCCGACTGATCTGCTCCCTCGCTGCCGGTTCCCACCGCCCAGCACCCCGGTGACGTGCGCGGTGTCTGGTGGTGCCGACTCACTCGCCCTGCTCGTCTTGGCCAGCGCGGCCGGCTGTCGAACGACCGCGGTGCACGTCGACCACGGGCTGAGACCCGGCTCATCGGCCGAGGCGGGCCTGGTGGCTGACGTCGCCTCCCGCTTCGGGGCGTCGTTCCACGCCAAGAGCGTCGAGGTGAAGGCGGGCCCGAACCTCGAGGCCCGGGCCCGCGCCGCGCGCTACGCCGCGCTGCCCCCCGACGTCCTCACCGGTCACACGGCCGACGATCAGGCCGAGACCATGCTCCTCAACCTCCTGCGGGGGGCGGGCCTGGACGGGCTGGCGGGCATGCGCCGCGATCGCCGTCCGCTGCTCGACCTTCGCCACGCCGAGACGGTGGCGCTGTGTCGGGAACTGGGGCTGACACCGGTCGACGACCCGTCCAACGCGTCGCTCACCCTCCGGCGGAACCGGGTCCGGCACGAGCTGCTGCCGCTCCTGAACGACATCGCCGAGCGCGACGTGGTCCCGATCCTGGCCCGCCAGGCCGACCTGCTCCGGGCCGAGGCGGATCTGGCCGACGCCACGGCCGCCGAGCTCGACCCGACCGATGCCCGCGCTGTGGCCGATGCGCCCGCCGCGGCGGCTCGGCGCTCGCTCAGGCGGTGGCTGACCCAGGAGCACCCGCCGGACGCGGCCACGGTCGAGCGGGTCCTCGCCGTCGCCCGGGGTGAGGCCGTTGGGTGCGAAGTGGGTGGTGGCCGCCGGGTCGACCGGCATGGACAACGTCTCACCCTCACCGACACCGCCGCTCCTCGGTAACCTCGCCGCTCCGTGGGCCCCGATTCGGCGATCGATGGAACGCCGGCCGATGCCCTGGGGCCCGTGCTGCTCTCGGCCGAGCAGCTGCAGACCCGGATCGACGAGCTGGGCCGGGAGATCGCCCGGGACTACGAGGATCGGGTGCCGCTCCTGGTGGCGGTCCTGAAGGGGGCGTTCATCTTTCTGGCCGACCTGGTCCGCGCCATCTCCGTCCCCCACGAGATCGACTTCATGGCCGTCTCCTCCTACGGCACGTCCACCCGGTCGTCGGGGATCGTGCGGATCGTGAAGGACCTCGACATCGACCTCGAGGGCCGTCACGTCCTGCTCGTCGAGGACATCGTCGACTCCGGCCTGACGCTCGCCTACCTCCGCCGCATGCTGTCGGCCAGGAACCCGGCCAGCCTCGAGGTCTGTGCGTTGCTGGCGCGGGAGACGACCGCGCCACTGGAGCGGTCGAGCCTGCGCTACGTGGGCTTCACCATCTCGAAGGACTGGGTGGTCGGCTACGGCCTCGACGTGGCCGAACGCTGGCGCAACCTGCCCGAGCTACGAGCCTGGAACGCCCCCCACTGAGCGATTCGCTTCGCCACCCGGCCCGGTTCCCGCGGCGTGCGCCGAGTACCCTGGCCCATTCGTGAAGGCGCAGGTCATGGGTGTGGTCAACGTGACGCCGGACTCGTTCTCGGACGGCGGCCGGTGGTTCGACCATGCCAGCGCCATCGCCCGCGGCATGGAGGTGCTGGCCGAAGGCGCAGCCATCGTCGACGTCGGCGGCGAGTCCACCCGCCCCGGCGCGGCCCCTGTCGATCCCGTCGAGGAGCAGCGCCGAGTGCTCCCCGTCGTCGAGGCGCTGGCCGACCACGGACGAATCTCCATCGACACCCGCCACGCCGAGACCGCGAAGGCCGCCGTGGCCGCGGGGGCCACGGTCATCAACGACATCTCGGCTTCGCTCCTCGACGTGGCGGCTGATCTCGGGGTCGGTTGGGTGGCGATGCACATGCAGGGCGACCCGAGGACGATGCAGGACCAACCCATCTACGGCGACGTCGTCAACGAGGTGCGCGACCACCTGGTGGCCCGGGCCGAGGAGGCGGTCGCCGCCGGGGTGGACGAGGTCTGGATCGACCCCGGGTTCGGCTTCGGCAAGACGTCGACCCACAACCTGGAGCTCCTGGGCCACCTCGACGTGCTGGTGGCGACCGGCTTCCCGGTGGCGGTCGGCGTCTCCCGCAAGGCGTTCCTCGGCCGGCTGCTGGCCGCCAGCGACGCCGGCGTCGCCACACCGGTGCTCCCCGGCCTGGCCGGTGCTGGCGTTCCCGACGACATCCCACCGGTGCCGGCGAGCGACCGTATCGAGGGTTCGCTCAGTGCCGCGTCGTGGGCCGCGCTCCAGGGCGTCGCGCTCATCCGGGCCCACGACGTCCGCGCCACGGTGCATGCCGTCGAGCTGGTCGGCGACGTCACACCGACAGGCAGGCTCTGATGGCCAAGCTGAGGGGCAAGTGGGCGCTCGGCATCCAGCCCCGCAACTTCACGTGGTTCATCAAGGACCGGCTGGCGGTCTGCGAACGGCCTGGTGGGTTCGGCGAGAACCACCGGCGCGTGCGCCGGCAGGAGGAGATCATCTGGATCCGCGAGCAGGGCTTCGGCTGCGTGATCTCGATCATCCCGTCCCCGTTCAACCTCCACAACTATGACGAGCTCGGTGTGGCCTATCGCCATCGCCCCTTCAGCGGCGCCGACGACCCGCGGACGTACCTGACGGGGTTCTACCCGGAGGTCCACGAGATGGCGTCGAGGGGAACCAAGGTGATCGTCCACGGCGAGGAGATGGGGGACCGACTGATCGGCCTGGTCGGTGGCTACATCAGATGGGCCGGCCTGGTCACCGATGGGCCACAGTCGATCACGCTGATCGAGCGCATCAGCGGCAAGCAGCTGGATCCACTCGGCCGGTCGCTGGTCGAGCTGGCCGGCCAGCTCTCATCCGACCGCCGATAGGGTGCCGCCATGCCGGACCGCATCGAGATCCGGGGGTTGCGCGCCCTCGGCCTCATCGGGGTGAACCCGGAGGAGCGGGAGCGGGCCCAGCCCTTCGAGGTCGACTTCGACGTGGAGTTCGACACGTCGAAGGCGGGGCACTCGGACAACCTGGAAGACACCATCGACTACGGACAGCTGGCGTTGCTGGCCGAGCGGGTGGTCGTGCAGGAGCCTCATCTGCTCCTGGAGCGGGTCGCCGAACGCATCGCTGAGGAGTTGCTCGGCGCCGACGCCCGCATCGACGCGGCGACGGTCAGCGTGCGCAAGCTGCGCCCGCCGATCCCCGCCGACCTGGCCACCAGCGCGGTCAGCATCACCAGGCGGCGACCGTGACCCGGACGCTGCTCGCGCTCGGCTCCAACCTCGGTGATCGGGTGCGGTTCCTGCAGGACGCCGTGGCGCTGCTGCCGGACCTTGCCGCCGTCTCTCCCGTCTACGAGACCGATCCGGTGGGTGGCCCGCGGGGCCAAAGCCCGTATCTCAACCTCGTCGTGCGTCTCGAAACCGACCTCGACGCCCGCGAGCTGCTCGACGTCTGCCAACGGCTCGAGGAGAAGGCCACACGCAGACGGGCCGTTCGATGGGGACCTCGGACCCTCGATGTCGACCTGCTCTGGGTGGACGGTCTCCGTCTCGACCTCCCCGACCTCGTGGTCCCCCATCCCCGGATCGAGGAGCGGCCCTTCGTGCTGGCGCCGCTGCGGGATGTCGCCCCCGATCTCGTGCCCGATGGCTGGGAGTCCCGCTTCGAGCACCTCGGGATCACCCGGGTCGGGGAGCTGCGCGACCTGCAGCCACAGCGCGAGGCGTGACCAGGTGAGGACCGGGCGATGACCTGGCTCGGGGCCGACGAGCTGGACCTGCTGGTGCTCGGCAGCGGCGTGGCCGGCCTGTCAGCGGCGGTACGGGCCGCCGACGAGCTGGCGCTGCGAGTGGGGGTGCTCACCAAGTCGGAGCTGTCGCAGGCCGCTACCCGCTGGGCCCAGGGCGGGGTGGCGGCCGTGCTGGCCGGCGACCCGGACTCGACCGATCTCCACCTGGCCGACACGCTCGGGGCGGGCGCCGACCTGTGCGACGTCGACGCCGTGCGCGCGCTCGTCGACGAGGGTCCCAGCCGGGTGAGCGAGCTGATCGCCATGGGGGCGATGTTCGACCGGGACCGGGAGGGCCAGCTCCAGCTGGCGCGCGAGGGCGGCCACTCCCACCCCCGCATCGTCCACGCCGGCGGCGCGGCGACGGGCGCCGAGATCGAGCGGGCGCTGGTCGACGAGGTCAGAGAAACCGCGGTCGCCTACTGGGAGCGGTGGTTCGCGCTCGACCTGCTGGTCGAGGGCGGACGATGCGTCGGCGTCTCGGCCATGGGGCCCGACGGCGACCGCAAGGAGATCCGCGCCCGCCACGTGCTGCTGGCCACCGGCGGCGCAGGCCAGCTGTTCGCCGCCACGACCAACCCGATCCAGTCCACCGGCGACGGCCTCGCGATGGCGCTGCGAGCGGGGGTGGCGTGCGCGGACATCGAGTTCATGCAATTCCACCCCACGGCGCTGCTCAGCCCTCGCATGCCACGGCCATTGCTGTCGGAGGCGTTGAGAGGACACGGTGCGCTCATCAGGGACCTCGATGGCAAGCGGTTCGTCGACGAGCTCCAGCCCCGCGACGTCGTGGCCCGCGCCATCACCCGCAAGATGCTGCAGGAGGACGCCGACCACATGCTGCTCGACGCCACCGGGCTCGAGCGGTTCGACGAGCGCTTCCCGACCATCGCCGCCGACCTCCGCCACGCCGGGCTGGACCCGGCGCGTGACTTCCTGCCCATCGCTCCCGCTGCGCACTACCACTGCGGCGGGATCGTCACCGATCTCGACGGTGCCTCCTCCCTGCCCGGCCTGTGGGCGGCAGGAGAGGTGGCCTGCACGGGTGTGCACGGCGCCAACCGCCTGGCCAGCAACTCGCTGCTCGAGGGGATGGTCTTCGGACCGCGGGTGATCGAAGCCATCGGGCGCGGCATCGACGCACCGTCGCTCACCGGCGCCATGCGGGCCGTCCTTCCCGGTGGCGACGGCAACGGCGTGATCGGAGGGCGGGCGATCGAGGTGCGGGAGCCGCCGGCGACGCCCCCGGGCACGGGATCGGCCGATCAACTCCGGGAGCAACTGCAGCGGGCGATGACGAGGGGGGCGGGGGTCCTGCGGGACGAGCGTTCGCTGGCCGAGACGGGAACGGTCCTCGCCGCCACGATGGCCTCGGTGCCGTCGCTCCCCCCGGGCGCCGAGCGGGAGGAGCTGCGCAACCTGGCCACGGTCGGCTGGGCGACGCTCCAGGCCGCCGACCTCCGTCGTGAGAGCCGGGGCTGCCACACGCGGGAGGACTTCCCTGACCCCGACCCGGCGCTGCGGCTGCGCCTCGTGGTGCGGGGGGCGGGGTGAGCCAAGGGGCCGTCGGCGCATCGCGCTTCGACCCGCCGCACCGGGCCGTCGCCGAGGCCGTCGGCCGAGCGCTCGACGAGGACCTCGGACCGCTCGGCGACATCACCGCCGCGCTCGTCCCACCATCGGCACGGATGGTCGCGTCGCTGACCGCCCGCCAGGACGGGGTCATGGCCGGTCGAGCATGCGCGGCCGAGTCCTTTCGCCAGATCGACGCGGCCATCGAGGTGGACTGGGTGCACGTGGACGGCGATCGGCTGGTCGCCGGCGATACCCTCGCCGTGGTGGCGGGGCCCATGCGCTCGGTGCTCACGGCCGAACGGACCGCGCTCAACTTCCTCTGCCACCTCTCCGGCGTGGCCACCGCCACCAGCCGTCTGGTCGACGCCGTGGCGGCGGCCAACCCGCGCACGCAGGTGTGGGACACCCGCAAGACGCTCCCCGGGCTCCGGGCACTGGAAAAGGCCGCCGTGCGAGCTGGGGGCGGGGCCAACCATCGGGGATCGCTGTCCGACATGATCCTCGTGAAGGACAACCACCTGGCCGGGCTCACGATCACCGAGGCGGTGGCGTTGGCGCAGCGGAGCTGGCCCGCCCGCACGGTCGAGGTCGAATGCGACAGCCTCGAACAGGTGGCCGAGGCGGTCGAGGCCGGCGCCACCATCGTCATGTGCGACAACATGGAGCCCGCGCTGGTTGCGTCGGCGGTGGCGCTGGTCGCCGGCCGGGCGCTCGTCGAGGTGTCGGGCGGGATCACCCTCCAGACCGCGCCCGCCTACGCCGCCGCCGGCGCCGACCTCCTCTCGACCAGCACCATCACCCAGTCCGCCCCCGCCCTCGACATCGCACTCGACCGCACCCCCTGACGCCCCCGCGGGGTCCGGCACGCTTGTGTCGACGTTTACCGCGCTCAGCGCGGAACTCACCGACACAAGCATCCGGCGTCGGTAGCCTGACGGCAGCACTCGGTGGTCCCGGCGGAACGTGACCACACGGCGGTTTCCGATTCGGCGGCGCTCAGGCACAACCTCCCCTCGGGACCGCCGTAGAGCAGGCGGAACGAGGCAGGAGGAACACCATGGTTCGAGTGGCGCGCATGGCGATCGCGGGCTGCGGCCTGTTGACGCTGGCGGCATGCTCGGCCGCGGCAGGGTCCGCGGTCGACACCACCACGCCTTCGACGACCGCGCCGACGTCGTCCACCACGCTCGCGCCGAGCACCACCAGCGCGCCCACCACCACCCTCAGTCCCCAACAACAAGACGAAGCCGAGATCCGTGCCCTCCACGACCGCTTCTTCGAGATGATCGTGACGACGGGCAATCCACCCGATCCCGACCACCCGGGGATCGCGGCCACGACGACCGGCATCCAGCGCGAACGTTGGGCCCAGTTCCTGCACCGGATGCGGGACCTCGGAGAGCACAACGACGGTGAGGTGAGCGGCGAGATCCTCGCCATCGACTACATCGACGCAGACCACGTTGCGGTGCGGGATTGCACTACGGCTATCACCTCGCGCTTCAGCGCCGACGGACACGTCGTCGCCGAAGACGCGGGACCGCCCCTGGTTTCGGAGATCCGGATGGTACGGACGGCAGAGGGATGGCGGGTCGAGGACTGGTTCACCGGCGGAGCACAGCCGTGTGGCGAATAGCCGTTGGGACCCTGATGGTCGCCAGCCTGGCACTCATCGGCGACCACCATGCGAGTGCGGAGACGCCTCCGTGCAATTCACGGTGTCAAGGCGGTGATGCCCACTCAGGGCCTGGCGGACTGACTGTGGAGGCGGGCCATGATCGGGGGCCGGCTGGTGGGGGCCCGGACCAGGCGGTCGTCCGAGGGCCG
>DASTFY010000020.1:0-6601 GCA_035719525.1 Acidimicrobiales bacterium | reverse complement strand
GGCGGGACCTCGACCTCGCCGTCCTCGAGTTGGTCGATCAGCTGATCGAGGTCGATCGAGAGGCGGGGGACCGAGTCCTCGGCCGCCCCGTCGTCGGCCGCGGTGTGATCGGCCCGGTCGGTGCTCTCGGACCCGTCGTCGGAGCACCCGGAGACCAGGAGCACGACCGCTGCCGAGGCGGCCACGAGATGACGAACCACGCACCGTCCTCCTCGCCCCGTCGTCCTCGCCGCTCCCAGGGGGCTCGTGCGACCGAGGACTGTAGACCACCACGGCGAGCGGCGATGAGCCATCCCCTCGACGGTTCCGGGCGATGCCTCCTGTCCAGTCGAATGGCGACCGTGGACCCGGGGTAGGAACGGGACCGCGGTCCGCCGATTGACAGGCTTCGACGGGTCCGCTACTCAAGTGTCCAGCAGCCCGGCATGCACCGAGGGGGTGAGGAACTGGTGGCGGCAAGGGGGAGACCGGGTAGCGCGAGCGAGCTGCATCGCCTTGTTGACGTCCTCGGGGCTGCGTTGCTCTTCATCGTCGCCCTCCCTCTGCTGCTGGTCGCGCTCGCCGGCTCGGCGCTGTCCTTCCGGGCGTGGCCGATCTTCACGCAGGAGCGAGTCGGGCAGCACGGACGCCCGTTTCGCTTCGTCAAGGTCCGCTCACTGCCACCGACCACGCAGGTCGACGCCGACAAATACGCGATCGCGGCGATCGAGCAGGCCCCGTTCGGCAGGTACCTCCGGTCGAGCCACGTCGACGAGCTGCCGCAGCTGCTGCTCGTCATCACCGGGAAGATGAGCCTCGTCGGCCCTCGGCCGGAGATGGAGCGGCTGGCGACCACGTTGTTCACCCCGGCGTTCCAGGAGGAGCGCACCCGGGTCCTGCCGGGATGCACGGGGCTCTGGCAGATCAGCGTGGATGCGGGGCGGCTCATCGCGGAGGTCCCCGAGTACGACCTGGCCTACGTGCGGTCGGCCACCCTTCGCCTCGACCTCTGGGTGCTGTGGCGCACGTTCCTCCAGCTGCTGACGCCTGCGGCGCCGGTGACGCTGGACGACATCCCCTGGTGGACCGGCTTCCGGAGGCAGGCTCGGCCCGAGTCGGCGCCGGCCACACCACTCGCGGCGGTGAACGGCCACCGTCCAACCGCCACGCCGGACCCCGTGGCCTCACCTGCCATGGCGGAGGCGATGAGCGGACCAGCGGAAGAGGAACGACCATGACGACCGACGACCTCACCGTCGTCACCGGAGCCGGCGGGTTCATCGGAGGTCACCTCGTCGCCGATCTGCGGGGCGACGGCCGAGCGGTCCGGGCCGTCGACCTGAAGCCCGTCGACGAGTGGTACCAGCGCTTCGACGACGTGGAGAACGTCGTCGCCGACCTGCGACAGGAGCGGGCCTGCTTGGAGGCAGCCGAGGGCGCCTCGACCGTCTACAACCTCGCAGCCGACATGGGCGGCATGGGGTTCATCGAGAACAACCGGGCCCTCTGCATGCTCTCCGTCCTCATCAACACCCATCTGTTGCAGGCCTCGTACCATCACGGCGTCAAGCGGTACTTCTTCTCCTCGTCGGCGTGTGTCTACGCCGCCGAGCACCAGCGCTCGCCCGAGGTGATCGCCCTCAGCGAGGGCGACGCCTACCCGGCACAGCCCGAGGACGGCTATGGCTGGGAGAAGCTGTTCACCGAGCGGATGTGCCGCCACTTCCGCGAGGACTTCGGCCTCGAGACCAGGGTTGCCCGCTACCACAACGTCTACGGGCCGCACGGGACCTGGGCCGGAGGGCGGGAGAAGGCGCCCGCCGCCATCTGCCGCAAGGTGATCGAGGCCGTGATGTCGGGGAGCCTCGAGATCGAGATCTGGGGCGACGGCAAGCAGACCAGGTCGTTCATGTACATCGACGACTGCGTCGAGGGCACTCGGGCGATCCTGCACAGCGACATCCTCGAGCCGATCAACCTCGGCAGCGCCGAGCTGGTGACGATCGACGAGCTCGTCGACCTCGTCGAGGACATCGCCGGGGTCACCTTGAAGCGCCGATACAAGCTGGACGCGCCGCAGGGCGTTCGGGGTCGCAACAGCGACAACACCATGATCCTCGATCGTTTGGGCTGGCAGCCCGGCATCGGCCTCCGCGAGGGCCTGGAGCAGACGTACCGTTGGATCCACGATGAGGTCAGGCGCGCCCAGGTTCCCGCGGCCTGATCCGGGAGCACCGCTCCCGCGCACCGACGTCCTCGGCGTGGGCATCAGCGCCGTGACCATGGAGCTGGCCGTGGCGGAGATCGAGCGACGGATCCGCGAGGACGACCAGGGCTTCGTCACGCTGACCGGGGTCCACGGGGTCATGGAAGCGCGCCGCTCCCTCTCGGTGCGCCAGGCCCACGACCAGGCAGCGATGGTCTGCCCGGATGGCATGCCCATGGTCTGGTCCTGCCGGTACGCCGGATTCGACTGGGTCGAGCGGGTCTACGGGCCCGATCTGATGCTGGAGCTCTGTGCGCGGTCGCCGGAAAACGGCTGGCGACACTTCTTCTACGGCGGCGGGCCGGGCGTCGCCCAGCGCCTGGCGGATCAGCTGCCCTCGCGCTTCCCGGGCCTGCAGGTCTGCGGCGTGCACACCCCGCCCTTCCGCCCGCTCGACGAGGCCGAGACCGCCGAGGTCGTCGATCACATAGACTCGTCGGGCGCCGACTTGCTCTGGATCGGCCTGAGCACGCCCAAGCAGGAGCTGTGGATGGCCGAGATGCACCCCCGCCTCGCGGTGCCCGTGGCTCTCGGTGTCGGCGCGGCGTTCGACTTCCACGCCGGGCTGGTCCCGCAGGCGCCACCCTGGGTCCAGCGGTCCGGCCTGGAGTGGCTCTACCGCCTCGGGCGCGAGCCCCGGCGGCTCTGGCGGCGATACCTCACGAACAACCCCGCCTTCGTGGCCGCCATCCTGCGCCAGCGTCCCCGGCGCGCCGGCAGCGAGAGGTGACGAGCCCGACAGGGGCGACCCGGTCGACGGCGAGCGACCAGACCCTCAGGGCAAAGCGGAGCGCCGGGCTCGGACGTCGGGCGGCCCTGGGCCTGGTCGACCAGGGCCTCTCCAGCGTCACCAACTTCGCGCTGAACATCCTGGTCGTCAGCTCGGTCTCGTCGGCCGACTACGGCGCCTTCGCCCTCGCGTACGCCACCTACTTCCTCGCCCGCAGCGCCGTCATCGCCCTCGTCGGCCAGCCGCTCCTCATCCGCCACACCGACGCGGAACGGGTCGGCGGCCGGGCCCCGGTGAGCTACCGGCGCGCGCTCGGAGCCAGCCTCCTCCTCGGTGTGGGTGGCGGCCTGCTCCTCCTCGCCCTTGCCGGCGCGTCCTGGGCGCTCTTCGCCGGCTCGCCGCTCATCACGCGCGCCCTCGTCGTCCTCGGGATCGCCCTCCCTGGACTGTTCCTCCACGACGGCCTGCGCTGCGTCTACTTCGCCGCGGGCCGACCGCAGGCGGCCATCGCCATCGACCTGGCCTGGGCGGTGGCACTGCTGGTCCCCGTGGCCATCCTGCTGGACACGGGCCAGGATCAGGTCGAGCTGCTCCTCCTGGCTTGGGGGGCCGCCGCCGCCGTCGCCGCCGTCGCCGGGCTGGTCGCCTCTCGGATGCTGCCGAAGTTCGACGGCGCCCTCGCCTGGCTGTACGGGGTTCGGAGCCTGTCGCTGCCGATCCTCGGCGAGGCGCTGATCCCCCAGCTCGCCCTGCAGGGCGTGACCATGCTGGTCGCCGCGCTGGCGGGGCTCGAGGCGGTCGGCGTGCTTCGCTCGGCCGTGCTCCTCGCCAGCCCGCTCAACGTCTTCCTGCTCGCCATCCCCATCATCGCCGTGCCCGAGGCCATGCGCATCCTCCACGACGAGCCGGAGCGACACCGGCCGGCGATGGCCGTGCTCAGCGGCGCGCTGGCGACGATGTTCGGCCTGTGGTGCGCGGCGATGCTGCTGCTGCCCGACGCCATCGGCACCCGCGTGCTCGGGGAGAGCTGGCCGGCGGCCTCGCACATCCTTCCCCAGGTGTTCGGGTACTACGTCTTCACCGCCCTCGGCGTGGGAGCGATGGTCGGCCTGCGGACCCTCGAGCTCGCCTCCCGCAGCTTCCGGGCGCGAGCCGCCGGCTCGATCATCGGCCTGGCCGCCGGCGCGGCCGGCGCCTTCCTGGCCGGCGCCGAGGGCGCCGCGCTGGGCCTCGCGGCCGGTGCGGTCGTGACGACGATCCTGCTGTGGGCGAGCTTCCGCCGCGACCTGCCGGCTCCGGCCGGCCGCACCGAGGCGCCGGCGTCGCGATCGCGATTCGGTGCTGATGCGGCGACCGACGCTCATCAGCCCGCGCCACCCCACCAGCGCTAGCCTCCCCGACGATGCCCGAGGTGATCTACGTCGCCGGCGCGGCCCGGAGCGGATCGACGTTGCTGGCGTCGCTGCTCGGTCAGCTGCCGGCCGCGGTGAACGTCGGCGAGCTGTACTTCCTCTGGGACCGAGGCCTCATCGAAGGGTGGCGCTGCGGGTGCGGCGACCCGGTGCCGGACTGCGTGCTCTGGTCGAAGGTCGTCGCCACCGTCGCCGGCGACCTCGACCCCGAGGAGATGACCCGGATCCGTGACCGGCACGTCAAGACGCGCCACGTGCCTCGCCTCCTGCGTGGGGGCCGGCCGCCGGCCGACCTCGTGCGCTACGCGCGGACGCTGGAGGAGACGATGGTCGCCGCCGCGGAGCTGTCGGCGGCCGACGTGATCATCGACACCTCCAAGAGTCCAGCGGCGGCCCTCCTGCTGCACCTCCACACGTCGCTGGACGTCCGAGTGATCCACCTCCTGCGGGATCCGCGGGCGTCGGCGTTCTCCCAGTCCCGGCCGAAGCTCGACCCGGCGACAGATGAGCTCATGCCGGCAAGCGGACCGGTGCCGAGCACGTTCAACTGGCTGAACAAGAACTGGCTGATCGACAGCACGGTCGCCACCCGCGTGCCGACGCTGCGGATCCGCTATGAGGACCTCGTCGCGGCCCCCGAGGACGTGCTCCGGCAGATCAGTGCCCACATCGGGCGGGAGCTGCCCGCTGACCTGGCCGACCGGCCCTGGTCGCCGCAGCACACGGTGTCGGGCAACCCCGCTCGTTTCAGCGACCGTCCCATCGTGGCGGACACGACGTGGGAACAGGCCATGCCTCGGCGCGACCGACACCTGGCCGCCGCGCTCAGCTGGCCGCTACGGCGGCGTTACGGCTACCGGGCCGAGCTGAGACCGGAGGCGCGCGCGCCGGGGCGGCACGAGGCCATCCACGAGCTCGATCCCGACCACAAGGGCCGGCGTACCAGCCGCATGCGGTTCGTGCTGGCCCGGACGCTGCAGTCGCAGCACCGCGTCTATCCCCTGTTCGCCCTCCTGGTGCCGACGCGGTCCCCTTTGCTCGTCCGGCAGGACACCGAGCTGGTGATCGAGGGCGCCCCGCGGTCCGCCAACACCTTCCTCCTCGCGGCCTTCGAGCTCCTCAACCCCAACCGCCGGACCGCGCACCACCTGCACAATCCGTGCCAGGTGCTCCGAGCTGCTCGGTTCGGCGTGCCCTGCATCGTCGTCGTCCGGGACCCGATGGACGCCGCCGCGTCGACCCTCGTCTGGTCGGCCGATCGGCGACCCCGAGAGGTCGTGCAGGACTGGGTGACGTTCTACGAGCGGGCCCTCCCGTACGCCGACTCGTTCGTCGTCGCCGACTTCGAGCTGGCCACGACGGCCCCCGGGAAGGTCCTGGCCGCGGCCAACCACCGCTTCGGCACGTGCTTCGCCACGGACCACGAGCCGGAGCGGCACGATCCCCTCGTGATGGAGAGCGTCGAGCGGCTCGGCCGCGACCACGACGGCGAGGTGTACGAGACCCGGGTCGCCCGGCCGTCGTCGTCCGAGTACCGGCAGCAGCAGCAGCGACTCGCGCACCAGGCCCTCGACGACAAGGTGCCGGCGAGCCTGCGACGACGGGCCAGCGAGCTGTACGAGACGTACCTCGGGCTGGCGGCCCGGATCCTCGTCGCCGAGGACCAGCCGGCACGATGAGCTCGACCACCGAACCCCTCGATGACGAGCGCGACGGCGGCGGCCGACCACGCGAGCGGGAGCACGGGGCGGCCTGGGTGCCCGAGCCCCACCGGTTGCCACCCCGGCGGGTGACCGGGACGTTCCTCGCCGTCGCCGCGGTGGCGACCCTCCTGGCCAGCATCCTGACGGTCCACGACTGGGCCAACCCGGTCGTGATCGCCGGTGGCGCGGTCCTCGCGGCCGCCCCCTTCACCCGGCGCTTCCTCTGCCGGTACGGCGGGCCACAGCTCGCCCAGTCCTACGCCGTCGCGTCCATCTACCTGGTCCTGCTCTCCACCCTCGTGCTGCGGAGGCGCAGCACAGCCGAGATCGCGGCCACTCCGCTCGACAGCGCGGGGCTCTACCGGGTCGCCTGCCTCGCGGCAGCAGCCGGCCTCGCCGCGATCGCGATCGTGCTGACGAGGCAGTGGGAAGGCGTCCCCCGGATCCCGCGGCCGGCCGTGCTCACCCTGGCCTACATCGGCGCCGCAGTCGTCCCGATCGTCATCGCGGT
>DASTFY010000019.1:0-2556 GCA_035719525.1 Acidimicrobiales bacterium | reverse complement strand
GGCGTTGGATCGCGCCCGCGGCGCGGCCAAGCGGGCCGCGGGCGAGATCGTGCGGTGGGGGTGGGACGGCCTGGTCGAGCTGGGTGCCATCGGCCCCGACTCACGCCGGGGCCGCCGCTTCGGTTCGTTCGGCGCCCGCAGCGTGATCTGCTTCCCACCGACGGCCATCGTCAACGCGGGCTACATCCACATCGGCGCGGGCACCATGATCGGGCCTCAGGTCACGTTGTCGGCCGGCATGGTGCCGGGGCAGCGCTGCCTGTCGGATCGCGTGGTGACGATCGGTGACCGCTGCCTGATCGGCAAGGGGAGCGGCATCGTCGGGCATCTGTCGATCGACATCGGCGACGACGTTTGGACCGGCCACCACGTCTACATCACGGACCAGAACCACGGGTACGAGGACCTCGATCTGCCCATCTCCCGCCAGGTCATGCCCGAACGTCCGGTGGTGGTGGGCGCCGGCTCGTGGTTGGGGTTCGGCACGGTGGTGCTGCCGGGCGCTCGCATCGGCACCCACGTCGTGGTGGGCGCCAACTCGGTGGTCGTGGGCGAGCTCCCGGACCGTTGCGTGGCCGCCGGCGCCCCTGCTCGGGTCATCCGCCGCCACGTCGACGGCGAGGGCTGGAAACCCGTCACCTGAGCGGTCGCCCGCCCGCCGACCGGTCGTGGGCCGCCCCGGCGGCCCGTCAGCCGAAGTCGAGGGGCACGACGCAGCTCGGCATGCCGTTCTCCTTGGCCAGGGCGTCCATCCGGTTGGCGATCGGCCCTCCGGTGGGCGCTTCGGTCTCGGCAAAGGGAGCGTCCGACCCGGCCCGCCAACCCTCGATGTGATCGCGCCGGTCGGACAGGTAGGTGTCCCAGTCCGCCAACCACGTCTGGAGCAGCTCGCCGTCGGCCTCGCCCCCAGGAGACCGCAGCGATCGCAGGCGGGCCACTTGCTCAGCGAGAAGGTCGGTGGCCTGCTCGCCGACGTCGGCCCGCTGCCGTAGCGCCTCCTCCACCGGCTCGATCGCGGCGAAGGACCGGGCCGGAGGCAGAGCCTCGAGCTCGGCCGCCACCGCGGCGCAGACCGGCTCGGCGCGCTGGGCCCACGCCGTGTCCTCGAACCGGTTGGGCGAGACGGGCTGGGCGATGAACAGGACGTACACCCACATGGCGGCGATGGCGAGCACGACGCCGCCGAGCACGAGGCGTACGACCGTCCGGCGGCGGTCGGGCGCCTGGGTGGCGGTCACGATCCAGACGGGGCCGGCGTCGGTGGCCGGTAGCAGACGGCCAACTGCAGCGCCGCGCCCACCAGGGCAACCACCGCCGCGACGGCGGCTCCCCACCATCCCTCCAGGCCGAGCCCGAGGGCGTTGTCGAGCGACCACCGCCCGGGGCCGATCGTGGCGATGGCGAACGCGGCCGTGGCGAGGAACGCGCAGTACTCCCAGCCCTCCCCGGGGCGGAAGATGAAGAACCCGTTCTTGCGGTGGCTGACGGTGATGGCCACCAGCATCAACGCGATGATGCCCGCCGCGGACAGCGGCGTGAGGAGACCGGCGGCCATCCCCAGGCCGGCCACCACCTCGGTGCTGGCGGCCAGCACGGCGTTGACCCGACCGGGTCGCACGCCCATGCTCTCGAACCAGCGCGCCGTGCCCGGTAGACGCCCGCCGCCGAAGAACTTGTTGTAGCCGTGCATGGCGATGGTCAGCCCCAAGGCCAGGCGCAGCACCAGCAGCGCGAAGTCCAACTGGTCCACGACGCCAGGATGGCACGGCGGCACCGGTAATCCTCAAGGCTTCGGGGCCGCCCGCTGGTAGAAACAACTCCGTGGCCGCGAACTCCGCTCTCCTCGACGCGCCCCGCGACGGGCGCCGGCGGGAGCGCTGGCGCGGGCTGCGGATGGTCGTGGCGGAGATCGGGCTGCATCCGGGCAGCTTCGCCATCGCGGTGTGCGGGGCGGCTGTGTTCGCGCTGGCCACAGTGGCGTCGTCCTGGGCGGTGCGGTGGGTGACGAACGAGGTCATCGTCCCCCGGTTCGAGGAGGGAGAGGTGGCCGTCGCCACCGTCCTCACCGGCGCGGCCTTGATCGTGATCATCGGGATCGTCCGCTCGGCCGGCGTGGTGGTGCGCCGCACCTGGGCCGGGCGGACCCAGTTCCGCGTGCTGGGCACGATCCGAGAGGACCTGGTCGACCACTATCAGGCCCAGCCTTACCGTTGGCACCGGGCGCATCCGACCGGTGAGCTCATCGCCCGTGCCGGGGTGGACGCGGAGGCGGCCACAGAGGTGTTGGCTCCGATCCCGTACTCGGTCGGCACGATCATCCTGATCGTCACTGCGGCGCTGTGGATGCTGGCCACCGACGTCGTGTTGGGCGCGCTCGCCCTCGCGCTGTTCCCGGTGCTCATCCTGCAGAACGTGGTGTTCCAGCGCAAGGGGGGCATCCCGGCCGACGAGGCCCAGGAGCGTCTGGGCGAGCTGTCGGCCCTGGTGCACGAGAGCCTCGAGGCGGTCACGGTCATCAAGGCTTTCGGCGCCGAGGACCGTGAGGTGGAGCGACTG
>DASTFY010000018.1:0-8136 GCA_035719525.1 Acidimicrobiales bacterium | reverse complement strand
GCGCAGACCTGTCAGGCGTGCGGGCCTACCTTGCCCGCGTGATCATCGGCGTCCCGGAATAGCGCATTCAGAAACCGGTGGGTACACCAGGGTCACTGCCGTGCGCCGGGCTCGACCAGTTCTGGCTCGTAGGGCGAGCACAACGGCCTGACCCCGGCCACCCCTCACGGTGCAGTCGCCGTCGCGGCGATGACCTCACTCTGGTCGAAGTAATCCTCCTCCGCCAGGTTTTCGAGTCGGGACCGAACACGCCGCAGGAACTCAGTTCGGGCGGCGGAGGTCATGCCTGCGAGGCGCCTGCCCGAAGTACCGAGGGAAGTGTGTCGCGCGATGAACTCCTCCGGGCTCGGCTGGTGTGACCAGGGAACGATCTCAGCCCGAATCTCGTGGTACCCAGCGTCGCCAAGCAAGGCTCGCAGCTTGTCCGGTGAATCCATGAGTTCGTGCCGGGCGATGAACGGATCCGCCGGCGGAACGCCATGCCGTTCGAGCTCCTCGTTCCAGATCTCCAACGCGGGGACGACCGCGTCCTGGCCCCAGGTGGTCAGGCCGACCGCGCCGCCAGGGCGAAGCACGCGTCGGACGTCGCGCAACACCGCCTCGGGTTGGGACACATGAAACAGCATGAAAGCCATCACGACCACGTCATACGAGAACGCGGCGAACGGCAGTTGGGTCGCATCGGCAACGATGCGGGCGTATGCAGGCGGTGCCCGGCGCACCATGCCCTCCGCCCGATCGACGGCGACGACCATCGCCGATGAAGCAGTTCGCCGGAGTGAGGGCAGCAGGGTTCCGACGCCGGTTCCGAGGTCGAGGACTCGACCTGCTTGGCGGAGCGGAAGGCGATCAAGCAACTGGACGGCGGCGGGGTGCAGCGCCGACGCCCATTGCTGCTCGTACGCCTCCGCCGCTGACGAGTAATAGGCGGCCAGCGCCTCTACGGCGTTGGCCGTTGGCGACTCTCGCCTCATGCCTGCCCTTCTTGTGTCGTCCAACGACACTATCTACGCGAGTACGGCGGCAAGGCGTGACATCTGTCATGGCCGATCGGGGAGCCGTGACACTACGGCTTGGCGGTCGCCGCGACGACGCTGAAGGCATGGCACGACAGCGGCGCACGTTCGAATTGCATCCCGACGGAGAAGTCAGCGGCATGGCGATCGACCTCGCCGGCCTGTACAAGAGCTATGGCTCGATCGAGGCCGTGGCCGGCGTGGACCTGCAGGTCGCACCGGGCGAGGTGGTAGCGATCCTCGGCCCGAACGGCGCCGGCAAGTCGACGACGATCGACATGCTGCTCGGGTTGACCCGGCCGGACAGCGGTACGGTCCGGCTCTTCGGGCGGCCTCCGGAGAGCGCCGTCGCGGCTGGGGCGGTCGGCGCCATGTTGCAGACCGGCGGGCTCATCCAGAACGTCTCGGTCGAGGAGCTCGTCACGGTGATGGCCTCGCTGTACCCGCATCCCATGCCGGTCGCGGACGTGCTAGAGCGCGCAGGTCTGACCGATGTTGCCGCCAAGGCTGCGCAGAAGCTCTCCGGGGGTCAGACCCAGCGCGTGCGGTTCGCGCTCAGCCTGGTCAGCAATCCCGACCTCATGGTGCTGGACGAGCCCACCGTCGGCCTTGACGTCGAGGGCAGGTATGACTTCTGGGCCGCGGTGCGGGGCCTCGCCGCGCAGGGCAGGACGGTGGTCTTCGCCACCCATTACCTCGAGGAGGCCGACGCCTTCGCCGACCGCATCGTGCTCATCGCACGCGGGCGGATCGTGGCCGACGGGTCCACGTCCGAGATCAAGGGCATGGCAAACGCCCGCACGATCCACGCCACCCTGCCCGACGTCGATTCTGCGGTCCTCGAGCAGCAGCGCGGGGTGAGCCGGGCAGAGCGCCACGGTGACACGGTGAGCCTCTACTCGGCGGACTCCGACTTGGTGCTACGGGAATTCCTCTCCGAATACCCGCAGGCCCGCGACATCGAGGTCGCCGGCAGTGGGCTGGACGCGGCCTTCCGCGCGCTCACCGGCGACCCCGGGACCGAGGTCACCGGTTCCCTCCAGGAGGTGCACTGATGAGTGCAACGACGTACGTGCGGTTCGAGATCCTGCGCACGTTCCGCAACACCCGCTTCTTCCTTATCTCCTTGGTCTTCCCGCTGGTGCTGTACTACCTCGTCGCGGGCGCCAACCGCGACGTGCAGGACTTCGCCGGAACCGGGGTCCCTTTCCCGGTGTACTACATGATCGGCATGGTTTCCTGGGGTGCGATGGCCGCGGTGATCGCCGGCGGCGCTCGCATCGCGGCAGAGCGTTCGGTGGGGTGGAACCGACAGCTACGACTCACCCCGCTCAAGGCGCGCACGTACCTCAGCTCCAAGCTGCTCAGCGGCTACGCCCTGGCCCTGGTGAGCATCGGGCTGCTGTACGGAGCAGGGCTGAGCCTCGGCGTCCGCATGGCCTGGGACGACTGGGCGCGCATGACCGCACTGGTCCTGATCGGGCTGGTTCCCTTCGCGGCGCTGGGCATCCTGTTGGGGCACGTGCTTACGGTCGACTCGATGGGTCCGGCGATCGGCGGGATCACGGCCCTGCTCGCACTGCTCGGCGGCGCCTGGGGTCCGATCGGCGGAAGCAGCGGCGTCCTGCACGACGTCGTCCAACTGATCCCTTCGTACTGGCTGGTGCAGGCGGCCGACTCGGCGCTCAGCGGCGGGTTGTGGCCATTGCGGGGGTGGGTTGTCATGGCAGTCTGGACCGCCGTGCTGGCCCAGCTGGCGGCTTGGGCCTACCGCCGCGACACTGCGCGGGTCTGACCCGGCCGGTGGCCCGCTGCACCGGCCGGCTCCGATATAGCGTCGTCAACGTGGCGCGCTTTCGGGGTTCTGCCCTGTGGCAGGTCATCACACCAAGCCCTGACCCCGGCGGCATGCTCGGCCCGCCGCCCGGGCGCTGGAGCTGGACGATGTGGGGCTCGATCTGGCTCGTCTTCCTGGCCGGCGCCTTCCAGCAGGCCTACGCCGCCGCCGAGCTGTGGGAACGTGTCGTCGGCATCCTGGGCCTGGCCATATTCTGCCTCGCCTACGCGCTCGGCCCGCCACGTCTCCTGCGGCTGCCGCAACAGGACCCGAGGCGATGGGGTTTCCCGCTGTTTTTGTTCCTGCTCGCGACGGCCCTGCTGCCGATCACCGGCCAGGACGGGTTGACGGCGTACGTCTTCGTGGCTGTGGTCATGATCCTGTGCTGGCCACCACGCCAAGCCTTCCTCGGCATCGTCGGCCTGTTGGTGGTCGCGCCCATCCTCGAGGTCGTGGCGTTCCACCGCCGTAGCCCGTTCGGCGTCGACCTCACTATCGCGGCGGCCTCCCTCGCGGCGTGGGGCCTGATCAGTGTTTTGCGGCGGAATCGCGAACTCGCCGAAGCGCGGGAGGAGCTCGCCCGCCTGGCCGTCTCCGAAGAGCGGCTGCGCTTCGCCCGGGACCTGCATGACATCGTCGGGCACAGCCTTACCGCGGTCAGCGTGAAAGCCGAGCTGGCCGGTCGACTGATCGGGCGTGACGACAAGCGGGCCAGCGAAGAGATCGCGGACGTAGAACGGCTGGCGCGCGATGCGCTCCGCGAGGTCCGAGCCACGGTCCAGGGATACCGGGACGTGTCCCTGGCCGGTGAGCTCGCCAGCGCTCGGTCGGTACTGGCTGCGGCTGGAATCACGGCCGAGATCCCGACCGCGGTGGACGGGGTGTCCGGCAGCAACCGAGAGCTGTTCGGGTGGGTCGTCCGCGAAGGTGTGACGAACGTGGTGCGGCACAGCGACGCAACCCGCGTACGAATCGCGCTCACGCCGTCCAGCGTGGAGGTCACCGACGACGGCACGAGCACGCTGCGACGTGCGGACGGCGTCGAATCGGTGAACGACCTTGACCATGGCACGGGGCTCTCCGGCCTGCGGGAGCGGCTGCGTGCCGCGGGTGGCACATTGACGGTCGGTCCGGTCGCGGGTGGCGGCTGGCGGCTGCGCGCAGAGGTACCGACATGAAAGACCTGAGCGGCCCGATCCGCGTGTTGGTCGCCGACGACCAGGCCCTGGTCCGCGGAGCCGTTGCCGCCCTGCTGTCGTTGGAGCCGGACCTCGAGGTAGTCGCCGAGGTCGAGCGCGGCGACCAGGTCGTAGTGGCGGCACGCGCCAACGCCCCGGATGTCGCTGTGCTCGACATCGAGATGCCGGGCATCGACGGCATCGCGGCCGCAGAGGTCCTGCGCCGGGAAGTCCCGACATGCCGAGTGCTCATCGTCACGACTTTCGGACGGCCCGGATACCTGCGCCGGGCCATGGAGTCGGGAGCGAGTGGCTTCATCGTCAAGGACGCGCCGGCCAAACGGCTGGCCGACGCGATCCGCCGCGTGCACGCGGGCCTGCGTGTGGTCGACCCTGAGCTCGCGGCCGAATCGCTGGCCGTCGGCGAGAACCCACTGACCCCCCGTGAGGCGGACGTCTTGCGTGAGGCGCGGGACGGCTCGAGCGTTGCCGACATCGCCGCGCGGCTGTTTCTGGGTGACGGCACGGTCCGCAACTACCTGTCCAGTGCCATCGGCAAGACCGGCAGCCGCAACCGGGTTGAGGCGGTCCACATAGCGGAGCAGAAAGGCTGGTTGTAGCCATGCGGACGATCGACTGGCGCGATGGGCGGGTCGTGATCGTCGACCAGACGCGGCTCCCTGCCGCGCTGCGGACCCTCGAGCTGAAATCCGTCGACGAGCTGGTCGACGCGATCGCCCGGCTGGCCGTGCGAGGAGCACCGGCGCTCGGCGCCGCCGGTGCCCTCGGCGTAGTCCTCGCCGTCGACCAGGCCGGGCGGGAGGGTTGGGACGACGAGCGGCTGGTGGCTCAGCTGGCAGAGCTGCGAACCGCCCGACCCACGGCGGTCAACCTGGCGTGGGGGATCGATCGCGCCGCGAGCCGGCTCACCCAAGGACGGGAGGCCGTGCTGAAAGAGGCCCTCGCGGTGCTCGAGGAGGACGTGACCGCCAACCGATCGATCGGGGCACGTGGCGCCGATCTGCTGGACGAGCTACTCACCGAGTCATCTGCGGCAACCCAGGGCATCCGGGTCCACACCCACTGCAACACCGGCAGTCTCGCCACGGTCGAATGGGGCACAGCCCTGGGTGTGGTCCGAGAACTGCACCGACGGAGGCGGTTGGGCCGGGTGTACGTCGATGAGACCCGTCCGCTGCTTCAGGGGAGCCGGCTCACGGCATGGGAGCTCGATCGGCTCGGGATCGACTATCGGGTGGTGGTCGATGGTGCCGGACCGACGGTGATCGCCCGTGGCCTGGTCGACGCCGCAGTCGTGGGCGCCGACCGGATCGCTGCCAACGGCGACGTGGTCAACAAGGTCGGCACCTACCCGCTGGCCCTGGCCTGCGCCCGGGCCGGCGTCCCCTTCCTCGTGGCTGCGCCCGAATCGACCATCGACGAGGCGACCCCTACCGGTTTGGGCGTCGAGATCGAGACCAGAGCCGACGCCGAGGTGATCGAGTGGTCCGGAGTGCGGGTGGCTCCGGCTGGGGCTCGAGCCCTCAACCTCGCCTTCGATGTGACGCCCGCCGATCTGGTGACGGCGATCGTGACCGAGGGCCGGGTCATCCGACCTGAGCAGCTCGTCGATGGCTGACGCGACTGCCGAGAATCTGGTCGCCTTGGGTCGGCGGGTCGTGGCCGCCGGGCTGGTGGTGGCGTCGGGGGGAAACCTGGCCGCCCGGCTCCCCGAGCCAGACCGCATCCTGGTCACGCCACGGGGATGGGCCCTGGACGAGCTCGACGCCGAGGCCCTTGCGACGGTCGGGCTCGACGGGCGCCACATCTTCGGGCCCTACGCACCGACGACCGAACTGGCGCTGCATCGGGCCGCGCTCGGTGCCCGGTCCGATGCCGCTGTCTGCCTTCACCTGCACCCGCCGATGGCAACCCTGCTCCACGCCGTAGGACGTCCGATCCGACGCATCACCACCGACCACGCCTACTACCTGCGCCGGCTCGGGACGGTGCCGTTCATCCAGCCCGGATCCGACCGGTTGGCCCGGGCGGTGGCGGCCGGGCTGGCCGACGCCGACGTCGTCCTGTTGGCCCACCACGGCTGCTTGATCGTGGCCGACTCCTTCGAGGTCGGGTACAGCCGGGCGGCCAACCTCGAGGCGGCGGCCATGGCGACCTACCGGGCCCACGTGCTGGGCGCCGACGTGGTGGAGTGCCCTCCCGAGTTCCTGGCGAAGGTGGAGGCCCAGGAGGCGGCTGGCGTGGTCTACGGAAAGGCCGCCGGTTCCGGAACGGCCGATGCGGGCGAAAACTGACGGCGCGTAAGGCGGTCACCCTACGGGGATGGCCTCCACCTGCGGGCGTCGTGGTCCCACTCATAGTGACTGGGAGGGTTCGCATCCTGGCGCGGGACTGTGCCGTCCCACTCGTCAAGAGGCGCGCAATGCCAGGACCAATCCGGCCCCGTACGCGGACGAGGATCTCGTCGCAGCCCATCGCGAGGAAGCCGGTCATGTCGGCCATGCCGTGGTTGTGGTACGCGCGGGCACCCGGCGGCGCTGCCCTCGCCACGGCCGCCAATGTGGCCGCCGCAGCATCCAAGACGTCGAGCAGATCGGCATTGGATGCGTCGGGGTGGGGGCGAAGGTCGAAGCGGAGCCGACGGGGACTCTGCAGGGCCAAGTGCGCGGCGTACCACCCCGTGGCATCGCAGACGTGTGCGACGGTCCTCCGCACGTCCCAGTCGAGGTCGCCGGCTTGGACGGACCAGTCCCTCGCGACGAACGGCTCGAGCGCCTGATGGGAGGCGGCGGCGGCCTCGAGAATATCGTCGGCTGTCAGTTCCATGCCCTCGTTATCACCCGCCCATCACCAGGCCTACCCGTACATCAACAGGCTTGCAGGCCTGGTGAAGTACCGGCAGGGGTGGTGAACGTGGTCATTCCGGATGGGCGAGCCAGCCACCACCTTGACGGTGACCGGCGCGTTCTCGGCGGCCTGCTGTGCGTGGGCGCGCAACGTGTCCTCTGGCTCGACGGCAAGCACCTCGCGGACCGTCGACGGGTAGTGACGAAAGTTCGGCCCGTGTCCGGCGCCAACTTCGATCACCTGCCCGGTCAGCCCGGCCAGCAGCCTGGTCCGATGCTCCGCCGCCCCCAACCGCTCGGCCAGTCCGGCCAGACGCATGTAGAAGCGGGCGAACATCGGATGCTGCAAGGCATCAGTCTTCGTCGCGGACGTGGTGCGACCCTCGGTGATCATGTGACCTCTGGCCTCAGGAGCGGACTAGTCGGGCGATCGCATCCGAGGCCTCTTTGACCTTTGCCTCCATGTCAGCGCCGCGGTGGCGGGCGGCGTCGGCGACGCAGTGCGAGAGATGGTCTTCAAGCAGCTCCAGCGCGACGGCCTGCAATGCCCTCGTCGCCGCGGAGATCTGGGTGAGCACATCGATGCAGTACGTGTCCGACTCGACCATCCGCTGCAAGCCGCGGACTTGACCTTCCACGCGAGCCAGCCGCTTCAGTACGGCGTCCTTGTTGTCGATGTACCCGGTGGTCATGTGGTGTTCCTCCCAACAGAGCAGCACCACCATTACCCGGGGAGGGTATCTATGTCAAAGAATCGGGCTTGGCGGGGCCGCCTGGCACAGGCAGGCTGAGCTCAGTAGTCGGCGACGACTCGGGAGGCCGCCGTGCAGGAGGATCATGGGCCGGAGCACGAGGCTCCGGGCGACCACGAGTACGACGAGGCACACGACACCGTGGACGCGGCTCACACTGCGTACGTGGACGCGGGGCCCACCGGGCCGGCCGAGGCTCATATCGCTACGGGCCCGATCGACGAGATCGGTGACTACGGCTACGACATGGCGCACGACGTGCCGCGCTAGGCGGTCACGTCTCGGAACGTCAGCCGAAGCGACCGGAGATGTAGTCCTCGGTGCGGGGGTCGTCCGGATTGGTGAAGATCTTGCTGGTGCGGTCGTACTCGACCAGCTGCCCGTAGCGGTGCCCCTTGCTGTCGACGTTCGCGGTGAAGAACGCCGTCCGGTCCGAGACCCGAGCCGCCTGCTGCATGTTGTGGGTGACGATGATGATCGTGAAAT
>DASTFY010000017.1:0-8666 GCA_035719525.1 Acidimicrobiales bacterium | reverse complement strand
GCCACCAGATCCGTCTGGCCGAGGAGTCCCGCTTCCTCGATCCGGTTCCGCGCCAGCCCCAGGGTGAGCGCGGAGCCGTAGATGGGGAACGACAGCTCCCTCAGCAAGTAGCTCAGAGCGCCGACGTGATCCTCGTGGCCGTGGGTGGCCACGCATCCCACGATGCGCGCCGCGTTCTCCCTGAGGTAGGTGAAGTCCGGGAGGACGAGGTCGATGCCGTGCATGTCGGCGTCGGGAAACATGAGCCCGCAGTCGATGAGGAGCAGCCGGTCGTCCTGTTCCAGCACCATGCAGTTGCGACCGATCTCGCCCAAGCCGCCGAGGAAGGCGATGCGAATGGCGGCGGGCATGGTGGGCTCAGGTCGGGGGGCGTTCGGGGTACGCGGCGCGCCACCGATCGAGGTTGTCCAGCACCTCGCGCGCCCGGTCCTCCAGGCCGGCCGGCGCCGGGCCCATGGGCAGGCGAGCCTCGCCCACGGGGAGGCCGAGGACGCGCAGCAGCGCCTTCGTGGGGATGGGGTTCGGAGCGTCGTCGCCGGTCTCGTAGGCGAAGCTCTCCAGCAGCCGGGAGTGCACGAGGCGGGCACCGACCAGGTCACCCTTCTCCCAGACGGCGAACATCTCCTGGTGGTCCGGCCCGGTCCAGTGGGTGGCCACCCCGACCACGCCGACTGCCCCCACGGCCATGAGGGGCAGAGTGAGCGCGTCGTCGCCCGAGTAGACCTCGTAGCCGGTGGGTGCGCTCGAGATCAGCGCGGCCGTGGCACCCGGGTTGCCGGCCGCATCCTTGAGCGCCACGATGTTGGGGACCTCACGCGCCAGCCGGAGCAAGGTGGCCGACGCGATCTTCCGGCCGGTGCGGATCGGGATGTCGTAGATCATCACCGGCAGGTCAGTCGCCGCCGCCACGGCCCGGAAGTGCGCGTCGAGCCCGTCCTGGGAGGGCCGGTTGTAGTACGGGCCGACAGCGAGGATGCCGGCCACGCCCAGGCGCGATGCCTCGGCCGCGAGGTGGATCGAATGCGCGGTGTCGTTGGTCCCGGCGCCGGCGACCACGGGGATGCTGACCGCTTCGGCCACCGCCGCCCACAGGCTCAACTTCTCCTCGTCGGACAGCACCGGCGCTTCACCGGTGGTGCCCGCCACGACGAGGCCGTCGTTGCCTGCCGCTTCCAGCCATCGGGCCAGGTCGCGGGCGGCGTCGAGGTCGAGCCCGCCGTCGCCGTCGAAGGGGGTCACCATGGCGGTGAGGACCCGCCCGAACCGCGGCGCATCGGACATCAGAACGAGCCCTCCGCCGCCCGGTCGATGCCGAGCGTGAGGATGAGGTCCTCGTGCAGCTCCATCCAGACGTCGTGGTAGGAGCCGCACATGACGCCGGTGAACAGCTGGTGGTCACCGTCGGCGACGCGTTGAGCCGTGGTGGAGAGCCGTGGTCCGTAGGGCGCCATGCGGGTGACCTCCACTCCCATCGCGAGGACGAGAGGTTGGGCCTGGCCGTCGATGTCGAGGAGCCGGGCGATGACGGCGCCGTCGTGGGAGGCGTCGGAGTGGTCGTTGGGCTGACCGTCGCGGAGCTGCCAGTCGCCGCACAGCTCCTTGAACGCGATGTTCAGGCTGAGAAAGCCCGGATAGTGCGGTTCGATGTAGGGCCGGATGGGAGCGGCGTCCGCGGCGAGCAGGTCGGCGTGGACCTGCCGACCGGCCGGCGTGAGCTGCCACAGCGCTCGTGTCTCCCGGAACAGCGCCAGCTCCTCGGACGCCAGCTCGGCCAGACACCGGTCGACCTCGTCCGGGTCGACCGCCGCGAGCTCGGCCAGCGCGTCGGCCTTGGCGAAACCCTTGATGCGGAGGGCATGGAGCACGCGGAAGCGGGGATCGGAGTCGTACGCCATAGCGGCACCGAACGGTACCAGCGCCGCCCGGGTGGGACCGGGACACGGGACGCCGAAGCGGCGCCGGGCGTCGCGCCGGCGTGCGCCGCTGGGTGGCTGCCTCACCCCGGAGGGTGGTGAATGCGGCTGCGTGGCGCGACTCTCCCGACGGACGTTGCTGTAAACGTGACAGGCGCGGGGTGGCGTGGCGTTACTCGGCACGTAACGTTTCGGTCCCCACCCGGCACTCGTCGAGGGGGGCAATCCCATCGGCGGCGAGGAGCACCCAACACGATGACGCTCACCAGACGGGAGCTGTTGAAGCGCGCGAGCGTGATGAGCGGCGCGGCGGCACTGGTCGCGGCCTGCGGACCCGACCCCGTCCCGCCGGCGCTGACCCTCCCGACCCCACCGAGCGGGCCGATGACGATCGTGGTCATCATCGGGGACGACATGCGCTTCGACTACCGCCGCGTCCTACGCAACCTGGATGCGAGCTGGGTCGACTGCGTCAACGCCGCGGTCGAGGTCCCGATGTGCGGGCCCTCTCGCGCCGCGCTGTTCAAGGGCATGTACTCGAAACGCACCGGGGTGACGAGCAACGCCAACACCGACCTGATGAGCGATGCCGACACCATCGCGACGCGCATCCGCAGCCGCGGCTTCCGCACGGTCCTCTCGGGCAAGTACCTCAACGACTTCCCGTGGACCAGGCCGCCGTCGTACGTGCCGCCCGGTTGGGACGTGTGGAACGCAGCCGGTTCCGCCAATTTCCAGCCGGGGAACATGTGGTCCTCGGACTACGTCTTCCACTTCGCCGCGCAGCAGGTGTTGAGCACGGCGGCGTCGACGCCGATGTTCCTCTGGGTCGCACCGACCGATCCCCACCTCCCGGCCGACCCCCCGTCGCGCTACGCCAACACCAGCGTCGTGCTGCCGCCCAAGGCGCCGAGCTTCAACGAGGCCGACGTCAGCGACAAGCCGCCCCACCAGCAGTTCCGGAAGTTGACCACCGCGGAGCAGGCGACCATCGACCGCGACCGGCTCGGCATCGGCCGGTGCCTGCTCGGCGTCAACGACGGCATCAGCGAGCTCATCGGCGCCCTGTCGGCTACGGGCCGGCTGGCCAGCGCCCACCTGTTCTTCACCAGCGACAACGGCTACCTCCTGGGCGAGCACCGCATGACCAAGAAGGGCGAGCCGTACGAGGAGCCCAGCCGCATCCCCTTCATGGTCCGCTGGCCCGGCGTCGCCGGCCGGACCGAGCGGGGTGTCATCAGCTCGGTCGACCTCTCGGCCACCGTATGCGCGATCGCCGGCACCACCCCTCCGGGAACGGACGGTGTGAACCTCACCTCGCTGCTGACCACGGCGACGCCGGTGCGCGACGCCGCCTACATCGAGTCGCCGGGGGCCGGCTGGGATGCCCTTCGCAGCGCCAACCACAAGTACGTCGAGTACGGCAACGGCTCGCGCGAGCTGTACGACCTGGTGGCCGATCCCTTCGAGATGACGAACCTGGCCAACGTCGGCGCGCACCAGAGCACGGTGAACGCGCTCTCCGCCCGCCTCCGGTCCCTCAAGCCGTAAGCCGAGGGGAGGGTGCTGCCCTCCCCTCACCGGTCATGCCGGCGCCGGTGCCTCCTGGCCGAGCTCGAACTGCAGGTACTCCTCGCCGGTGTCGGCCCAGTCCTCGAACTGGATGACGCCCATCTCCTCGAAGCGGCGGCGCAGCCACGCCTCGTTGCGGTCGAGCAGGCCCAGCTTCTTGCAGTTGGGCACGATCTTGGAGAACAGCATCTGCTGGAACAGGGTCCGCATCGGGTCCTGGATGACGAGGGGGACGATCTCGCGGGGGCTCACGCCCATCCGCTCCCAGACCTCCTGCTGGAGGAAGCGGTCCCGCATGCGCACCGCGGCTTCGTAGGCGAACTCCTGCCGGTCCTTGATCTCGGCGTCGGTCATCCCGTCGTAGACCTCCTTCAGGCTCAGCACCCCGAAGGCGACGTGGCGGGCCTCGTCGCTCATGACGTACCGCAGCATCTGCTTGAGCAACGGCTCGCCGGTGATCTGGTGCATGAAGCCGAACGCGGCCAGGGCCAGCCCCTCCACCATGACCTGCATGCCCAGGTAGGTCATGTCCCAGCGACTGTCGTTGACGATGTCGTCGAGCAGCATCCGCAGGTGGGCGTTGACTTGGTAGTGGCCGCCGAGCTTCTCGTCGACGTAGCGGGCGAAGACCTCGACGTGGCGGGCCTCGTCGACGACCTGCGTCGACGCGTACAGCTTGGCGTCGTACCAGGGCACCGTCTCGACGATCTTGGCCGTGCAGAGCAGCGCGCCCTGCTCACCGTGCATGAACTGGCTAAGGCTCCAGCGCCGGCTCTCCATGCCGAACTCCACCCACTGCTTCTCGTCCCACTTCTCGACCGCGGTGCCGATATAGATGTTCGGGTCGATCCCGGCGCCGATCGCGGCCTGGTCGGCCGTGATGGTGGCGGCGAGATCGACCTCCGTGTCCCAGGGCAGGTCGGTGGTGGCGTTCCACTGGCCGGTCTTCGCCTTCTCGTAGAGCTTGCGCAGCGCCGGCCGGGCGAGGGAGTAGTCCCAGGTGAAGATGGCGTCGGCGTTGTCCTTGACGACGTGCTCCACCGCCTTGACGTCGGTGTTGGTGATGGCCAAGATGGCCTCGATGTCGTTCATCTCGGCCCGGCCGAGAAGGTCCTCGGTGCTAGACATGGCAGTTACCTCGTTGACTGAGGGGTGGGGGCGACGGCCGGGAAGGCCGGAAGCACGTGGTTGCGAATGAAACGACTTGCCGACTCCGGCTGGCCGAGATCGACGAAGCGGGACGGCGTCAGGAAGTAGGACACGACGAGACGGCTCAGGAGCTCGGCCAACTCCGCCGCCCGCTCCTCTCCGATCCATTGGGCCACCATCGGCGTGAGGTAGGTCGCTGCGGTCTCGAAGATCACCGGCAGGCCGTCGAAGTTGAGCGCCGTCGCCACCTCGCCCGGGCGGGAGGCCAGCATCACCTGCAGGTGCTCGTCGGCGCGGAGCTGCCGTGTGGCCTCCACCACGAGGCGGACCAGGAGACCCTCCAGCGAGTCGGCCCCGGCGACGTGGGACTGGAGCTCGGTGAAGAAGTCCGTGCTGTCCCGCCGGCGCAGCGCCTCGTACAGCACCTCCTTCCCACCGGGAAAGAGCCGGTAAAGGGTGGCGCGGGACAGGCCGGCCTCGGCCGCGATGTCATCGACGGTCACCTTGGCCATGCCCCACCGCTCGCAGCACCGCTTGGCCGCGTCCAGCACCCGCTTCTCACCGGCGACGGACTGCTGGTCGGGAGCGATCCCGCGCTGGGGCCACTCGAAGCGGGGGGCGGCTCCGGTCAAGATCGCCACGAGTGAGACACTAAGACGATTTCTGTCTCATCGTCAACCTCGGGGCGGCCTGAGGATGACAATTGCGTGACGACATTGCAGTTGTGCTACAAATGCCATCCGAACGGCACCTCGGGCGGGGTCGCTGCATGCCGGTCATGCCGGCAGTGGTCCACGAAGGGCGGAGTCGGAGGGAGCCTCGAATGCGTCGATCCATGGTCGTCGTCACCTCAGTCGTTGCAGCTGCACTTATCGGTGTCGCGGCCTGTGGTCCGCCACCGGGCGGTGGAGGTGGCATGCCCCAGCCTCCGGCAGGGGGCGGCGGCGGAGGCGGAGGCGGGGGCGGGGGCTCCGGCGGTCCGAGCGGCGGCAGCGGCTCGGCTGGGCCCGGAGGCCCCCAGGACGCCAGCAGCACCGGCGGCGGGGGCGTGACGACCTTCCGCATCCTGTGCGACTCCAGCCACATCGCCCCGGACGACCCCATCGTCCACCCGAACATGCCCGGGATGTCCCACCTGCATCAGTTCTTCGGCAACCGCACCACCAACGCGGCCTCGACCACACAGTCGCTGCTGGGCCAGGGCACCACCTGCAGCGCCGGAGCCGATGGATCCGCCTATTGGGTGCCGATGCTGTACCAGAACGGCTCACCGCTGCCGGCCAGCTCGGCGCTCATCTACTACCGCGGGGGCTCGCACCGGGACGCGACCGGCATCCAGCCCTTCCCTTCCGGCCTGCGGATGATCGCCGGGAGCGCGACCGCCACGTCGCCCCTCCCGACCGACGCGGTGGCCTGGATGTGCCAGGGCATGAGCAACGTCTCGTCCTCGCCGCCCGACTGCGGCGGCGGCACCTTGGTGCTCCAGATCCGCTTCCCCGATTGCTGGGACGGCGCCAACCTGGACTCGGGCGACCACAGGAGCCACATGGCCTACACGGTGGGCGGCTTCTGCCCGAGCAACTTCCCGGTGAAGGTTCCGCTGCTGGAGTACAACGTCCGCTACCAGAATGCGGGCGGCGCCGGCGTGAGCCTGGCCTCAGGCGCTCCGTACACGTATCACGCCGACTTCTTCAACGCCTGGAACCAGAGCAGCCTGGACGCCTTCATCAGGTACTGCCTCCACTCCAATCAGGTCTGCGGCACCGTCACCTGAGCCGTCCAGCACCCGCTAACCCGGTAGCTGGTAGTCGGCGAAGCGCTCCCGCAACGTGCGCTTGGAGAACTTGCCGACGCTGGTCTTGGGGACCTCGTCGATGAAGACCACATCGTCGGGCACCTGCCACTTGGCCACCTTCGGCGTCAGGTAGTCCAGCACGTCCGACACCGTCATCTCCTCGCCGGGCTCGAGGACGACGCAGGCCAGCGGCCGCTCCGACCAGCGGGGGTGGGGGACGGCGATGACGGCTGCCTCCCTGATCTTGGGATGGCCCATGAGCTCGTTCTCGAGCTCGACCGAGGAGATCCATTCCCCACCGGACTTGATCAGGTCCTTCGTCCGGTCGATCAGGCGGATGTAGCCGTCGGCGTCGACGGTCGCCACGTCGCCGGTCCGCAACCACCCGTCGTCGGTGAAGGACTCCCCCGCCCGCTCGTCGTTGTAGTAGGTGGCGGCGATCCACGGGCCCCGCACCTGGAGCTCACCGCTGGTCTCCCCGTCCCACGGCAGCGGCTCGACCGTGCCCGGCTCGACCACCCGGAAGTCGACGCCGGCCACCGTCGGGCCCACGCTCGTGCGCAGATCGGCCTGGTCCGCCTCCGACAGCGTCTCGGCCCGAGTGGACTTGATGTGGCAGACCGCGGAGATGGGGCTGGTCTCGGTCATTCCCCAGGCTTGCAGGATGGGTAGCCCGATCTGGGCCCGGTAGGCCTCAGACAACGCCTTGGGCACGGCCGAGCCGCCGCAGGGGATGGCGCGCAGGCTGGACGTGTCCCGGCCTTTCAGCTCCGGCAGGACGCCCATCCAGATCGTCGGCACGCCCGCCGCCACCGTCACCCGCTCCTCGACGACCAGGTCGGCGATGGCCTTGGCCGACAGGTCTGGCCCGGGCATCACCAGGCTCGCCCCCGAGGCCACGGCGGCATGGGCCAGGCCCCATGCGTTGGCGTGGAACATGGGCACGACGGGGAGGATGACGTCGCTCTCCCGTGCTCCCAGGCTGTCGACGGTCATCGCACCGACCGTGTGCAAGTAGGACGACCGGTGGCTGTAGACCACGCCCTTGGGGTTGCCCGTCGTGCCGCTCGTGTAGCACATCGACGCCGCCCGCCCTTCGTCGGTCACCTCGAACGGGACCGGAGCGGCGGCCGCGAGCAGCGCTTCGTAGTCGTGCACGGGGAGCCCGTTGGCGTCGTCCGGTACGTCTCCCTTGCCATCGTCCATGACCACGAGGTGCTTCACCGTCGTGAAGCTGCTCAGCAGCGGGAAGAGCAGCCCGCACAGGGACCGGTCGACGAAGATGACCTCGTCCTCGGCGTGGTTGACGATGTAGGTCAGCTGCTCGGGGAACAGCCGGATGTTGAGCGTGTGCAGCACCCGACCGGTGCACGGCGCGGCGAAGTACAACTCGAGGTGGCGGGCCGTGTTCCAGGCGAAGGTGCCGACACGGCCGTCGTCGGACACGCCGAGGCCGTCGAGCACGCCGCCGAGACGCCTCGTGCGCTCGGCCCACTCGCCGTAGGTGACCCGCTCGCGGCCCGCTCCGGTGGCCGTGGTGACCGTCTTGTCCCGGAACAGACGCTCGGCCCGATCGAAGAAGTGGACCAGCGTGAGGGGCACATCCTGCATGAGACCTTTCACAGCGGGGATCGTAATCCCGCCGCGCGGAAGCACGATCGGGCCAGGACCGCGTTCATGTCGGGGAAAACCGCGCCCAGCGCGGAAGGCCGCGACATGAACGAGCGCGGCCCGGGGCGGTGGACAGGGCCGGCGGTACGATCGAGCCGATGGCCGAGCCTGCCCCGCTGCCTCGGCCCGCGCCCGAGGCTCGGGTGGCCGACGCCGTGCCCGTGCCTCGTCCGTTCGTCCGGCGGCTGGTCCTGGTGGCCGGGCTGGCCCTCTACGTGGCCGGCACCATCGGCTCCAACATCGCCGTGGCGGTGATCGAGGACCACCCGGTGACGATCCTCGCGCTGTCCTCCCGCAACCGGAACCTGCTCGGTTCGGTGCCCTTCATCGACCCGGTCTCCTATTCGGTGGTGGGCTTCCTGAGGGTGCTGGCCGCCGCGGTGGTCCTGTTCCTCATCGGCCGGTGGTACGGCGCCAAGGGGATTGGCTGGGTCGAGGGCCAGGTGGGCGAGCTGCCGGCGGTGATCCGCTGGATCCAGAAGGCCACCGACCGGGCCGGATGGGCGCTGGTGCTCCTGATGCCGGGCAGCAACATCGTGTGCCTCATGGTCGGGCATCGCCGCATG
>DASTFY010000016.1:0-7362 GCA_035719525.1 Acidimicrobiales bacterium | reverse complement strand
CGCCCGCAACCGGGCCGGGTCGGGCCAGTCCCGCCGCGGGTCGTGGTGGTCAGCCCACGTCCGGTGGACCGCCGATGCCGTTCGCCCGCAGGCCGGCGACCACCCGGTCCGGGGTCAGGGGGAAGGAGTCGAACCACACGCCGGTGGCGTCGTGAAGGGCGGCGACGACGGCGGGGGCATACGGGATCATGGGCACCTCGGCCACGCCGCGGGCACCCCATGGCCCACGCGGGTCAGGCTCCTCGACGATCACCGGGGTGACCTGGCGTGGGATGTCGAGGATGCCGGGCATCAGGTAGGTCGACAGCCGGGGGTTGACGATGCGGGCGTCTCGCACCTGGAGATCCTCGGTGATGGCGTAGCCATGGGCCTGTACCACCCCTCCCTCGATCTGGCCGGCCACCAGGTCAGGGTTGATGGCCTTGCCGGCATCGACCGCGCAGATGGCGTCGTTGACGACCAGGTGACCGGTCTCGATGTCGACCGTGAGGTCGATGACCTGGGCGCCGTAGGTGTAGGCGAAGTTCGGCGTGCCCTGGCTGTCGATGTCGTTCAACGACTCCGTCGGCGGGGGGACGAAGCGGAACTCGCCCACGGCCGGGCGGTCGCCGGCCCGCCAGCGCTTCTCGGCCTCTTCCGCCGCGCCGAGGATGGCATTGCCGGACATCCACGTGAGCCGGGAAGCCGAGGCGGATCCCGAATCACCGGTCAGGGCGGTGTCGGAGAAGACGGCGTCGACCTGCTCGACCGGCACGCCGACGGCCTCGGCCGCCATCTGGATGAAGGCCGTGTGCGCTCCCTGCCCCACCTCGGCCCCGGAATGGAACAGCTCCACCCGCTCCACGGCGTCGAGGCCGTCCTCGCCGCCGTGCAGCACGAGACGGGCCTCGCACCGCTCCGGGAAACCGAAGGAGAACCCGACGTTCTTGAAGCCGCAGGCGAACCCCCGGCCGCGCCGCAACGTTCCTGCGTCCGGAGGAAGCGAGGCGAAGGGCGAGAGGGCTGCCAACTCGGGTGCCGGCTGCCCCCAGTTCGCCGCGGCCGCGCAACGGTCGATCACCACCGGCAGGCTCACGCCCGGGGGCATCTCTGTGCCGGTCGGCCCGGTCGAGCCGTCCCGGAGGCTGTTGCGCAGCCGGAGCTCGACGGGGTCGATCCCCAGCCGCTCGGCCAGCTTGTTCATCTGGGTCTCGGCCACGAAGGCGCCCTGGGGGGCGCCAAAACCCCGGAAGGCGCCTCCGGGGACGGCATTGGTCAACACGCCATGGCTGTCGACGGCCAGGTTCGGGATCTCGTACGGCCCCGAGACGCACAGGTGGAGGTTCCCGAGCACCTTGTTGGTCGTGTAGTTGTAGGCCCCGGCGTCCAGGTGGCAGGTGGCCTCGGCCACCACGATCCGGCCGTCGGCGGTGGCTCCCCACCGGGCCCGGACCCGTCCCCGGTGGCGCTTGTGGTGGCCGACCATCGACTCCTCGCGCGACCACTGGCAGCGGATCGGGCGGTGCTCGCCCCGGCCGGCGAGGCGCCACGAGGCCAGCGCCATGACGATCTGGAGCGACATGTCCTCCCGCCCCCCGAACGCTCCCCCGATGGCGGGATAGATCACCCGGATCTGGTCCGGCGGCAGGTCGAGTGCGTGCGCGATCTGCTCCTGGTCCTCGTGGGTCCACTGGCCGGCGATGGAGACGGTGATCCGCCCGGCCTCGTCGATGGAGCTCACGGCCGCCTCCGGCTGCAGGTAGGCGTGCTCCTGGTAGGGCACCTCGTAGCTGCCCTCGATCACGACCTCCGCCTGCTGCCACCCCTCGGCCACATCCCCCTTGCGCAGCCGGTAGGTCACATAGACGTTGGACTCCGGGTGCAGGTCGGGGCGCACGAGCACGTCGCCGGTCAACGCGGCGTCGAGGTCCCCCACGACCGGGAGGTCCTCCCACTCGACGTCGATGCGTTCGGCGGCCCCGTCGGCGGCATCGCGCGTCTCGGCCACGACGATGGCGATCTGGTCGGCGTCCCAGCGGCTGATGTCGGCCGCCACCCGGGAACGGCCGGTCCCGCCCAGGCCGACCATGACCGGCTGATCGAACATCGTCAGCCCGTACTCGTTGACGGGGACGTCGGCCGCGGTGAACACCGCGACGACACCAGGAGTGGCCTCCGCCGCGCTGGTGTCCATCGACACCATGCGGGCGTGCGGGCGGCCGGAGAAGACCACGCGAGCGTGAAGCACGTCGTCCGGCTGCAGGTCGGCTGGGTAGCGGGCGGCGCCGGTGACCTTGCCCACGGCATCCCGACGCGGAGCGGACCGGCCGACGGCGCCGCCGGTCACGAGCCGGCCGCCTGTTCGACCGCGTCATAGAAGCGGTAGTAGCCGGTGCAGCGGCACAGGTTGCCCGAAAGGCCGAGGGCGACGTCGTCGCGTGTGGGGCGAGGACACTCCTGCAGCAGCCGATCGCCCGACATCAGGAAGCCTGGGATGCAGAACCCACACTGCACGGCGAACTGGTCCACGAAGGCCTGCTGGAGGGGATGCAGCGACTGGGTCGGGTCCGACGCCAGACCTTCGATGGTCGTCAACACCGAGCCGTGGGCGCGTGCCGCCGGCACCAGGCACGACAGCACGGCCGCGCCATCGAGGTGGACGGTGCAGGCTCCGCACTCGCCCTCCGCGCAGCCCTCCTTGGTGCCGGTGAGCCCGACCTCGTCGCGCAGCCAGTCGAGCAGCGTGACGCCCGCGGCCCGGCCGGCCGACACCGCGGCGCCGTTGATGGTGCACACGACCGGCGTGCCGTCGTCGTGCGAGGCAGATGCGGCGGGCGCCACGGCTCCTCTGTCGTCGCCCCAGAGGAAGACCGGGTTGGCCGGCCAGCGCTCCTGCTGGCGTTCCTCGCGCAGGCTGGTCAGGGCCCTGCGGACCATCACCTCGATCTCGTACGAGCGGTACACCGCAGTGGCGCGGACGTCGTCGATGGGCGTGACGGAGGCCGCGGCGAGCCGAGCCGCCTCGGCAATGGCGGCGGCGTCGAGCGGCCGGCCCACGAGGTACCGCTCGGCCGCGTCTGCGCTGACCACCGTCGGCGCCACACTGCCCAACGCCAGGCTGGCGGCGGTGACCCCGTCACCGTCGAAGCTCAGGACCGCCGCCAGGTGCACGATGGAGATGGCCTGGGCGCGGCGTTGGCCCAGCTTGACGAAGACACCCCGCTGGCCGGGACCGAGCGCCGGCACCTCGATCGACACCAGCAACTCGCCCGGCTCGATCACCGTCTGGCGCAATCCGGCGAACAGCTCGCGTACCGGCACCGACCGTTCGCGGCCGACCGAGCGCAACCACACCCGAGCATCGAGCGCCCACAGCGCTGACACGGTGTCGTTGGCCGGGCTGGCCGTCACCAGGTTGCCGGCGATGGTCGCCCGGTTGCGCAAGGCCGGTGAGCCGATCTCGAGGCAGGCCTGCGCCAGCGGCAACGCCCGATCGACCACGAGGGACGACGCCACGGCCTGGTTGTGGGTGACCAGGCCACCCAGCCGCAGGTGGTCGCCGCCGTCCTCGATGCGATCCAGGCCCGGGATTCGGGTGAGGTCGACCAGCACCTCGACGCCGTCTCGGACACCACGATCGAGTTCGACGAGGAGATCGGTCCCGCCGGCCACGGCACGAGCCGCCGGCCCATGATCGGCGAGGAGGGCGAGAGCCTCCTCCACCGAGGCGGGTGTCTCGTGCCGGCGGATGCGCTGGCCCTGCCGCTGCAGGTCGTGCACGGCTGGTCAGCCCCGTCCTGGCATCCCGTTGTAGATCGGCCCGCCGGCGGTCGCATAGGCGCGCAAGACCTCGGCCGCCTCCGCCCGAAGCACGTCCTCGACGACCTCGATGCCGCGACGCCGTAGGTTGCCCCTCCAGTCGGCCGGCTTGTCGCCCTCGTCGAAGCCCACCGCCCTCGCGTCCTCATCGCGCGCGCCGCACACGAGACGGCTGACGCCGGTCCAGGGCACGGCACCGAGGCACATGGCGCACGGCTGGCAGGACGTCACCAGCTCGGTCGGCCCCGCGGAGTCGAGGGCGTAGGTGCCCAGCCGGGCACCGGCGAGGGCGATGGCGACGATCTCGGCATGGGCCACGGGCGCCCGGGTGGCGAGGACCAGGTTCAGGCCGACCGCCACCAGTTCGCCGCTGTGCCGGTGGAAGACCGCCGCCGCGAAAGGGCCACCCTCCGAGCGCTCGACGTTGGTCCGGGCGAGATCGAGCACCAGCCCCATCCGGGCGTCGTCGCTCTCCAACGGGCCGATCGACGTCACCGCGGGTGCCACCCAGCCCGGCAAGTCCAGGGAAACGCCCATCAACGGGCCTTCGACCGCCGTGCCCTCCCCCCGACGCCACTCAGACATGCCGACACTCCTCCTGCTTGACGAAACGTACAACCCGGGGCACGCTCGGGGCCATGGGTGGCCCGCAGGCAACTGCGCTGCACGCCGACGAGGCCCGCCTCTCCGGCCGGCTGGAGGCGTTGGCTGAGATCGGGAACACCGGCGACGGCGGCTGCTGCCGCCTGGCGCTGACCGAGGAGGATCGTCTCGGGCGCGACCTCGTCGTCGCCTGGATGCGGGACCTCGATCTGTCGGTCACGGTCGACGCCATCGGCAACGTGGTCGGCCTGTGGGACGTGGGCGACGGCGCGCCCGTCATGACCGGGTCGCACATCGACACGGTCCGGACCGGTGGCCGCTACGACGGCAACTACGGCGTGCTGGCCGGGCTGGAGGTCATCGAGACGCTGAAGCAAGCCGGCGTCACCCCCGCTCGTCCCCTGGCCGTGGCCTTCTTCACCGACGAGGAGGGCGCCCGCTTCGCTCCGGACATGCTGGGGTCGCTGGTGTTCGTCGGGGGGATGGCGTTGGAGGAGGCCCTCGACATCGTCGCCATCGACGGAGCCCGCCTGGGGGACGAGCTGGATCGGATCGGCTACGGCGGGCCGCTGCCCTGTCCCAGCCTCACGCCCGCCGCGTTCGTCGAGCTCCACATCGAGCAGGGGCCGGTGCTCGAGGCCGAGGGCGTATCCATCGGTGCCGTCACCGGGGTGCAGGGCATCTCCTGGCAGGAGCTCACCATCACCGGGCAGTCCAACCACGCCGGCACCACCCCCATGGACCACCGCCACGACCCGGGGTATGTGGCCGCGGAGCTCGTGGCGGCCGTCCGACGGTTGGCGCTCGACGCCGGTGGCCACCAGGTGGGAACGGTCGGCCGGCTGCGCCTGCACCCCGATCTAGTCAACGTGGTACCGGCGTCGGCGACGCTCACCGTCGACCTGCGCAACACCGACGAGGCGGCCTTGCAGGAGGCCGAGCGTCGCCTGGCCGAGCAGGTCGACGCGTTGGCGGCGGCCGAGGGCGTCACCGTGGCGACCAGACGCCTGGCCCGGTTCGAGCCCGTGGAGTTCGACCCTCGGGTGGTGGAGCTGGTCGAGGCGACGGCCGAACGCCTGGGCCACTCGGTCCGGCGCATGCCTTCGGGCGCCGGGCACGACGCCCAGATGCTGGCGCGGGTGTGCCCCACCGGGATGGTCTTCGTCCCCAGCCGGGACGGCATCAGCCACAACCCGGCCGAGCACACCGACCGGGCCGATCTGGCGGCGGGCGTCGACGTATTGCTCCACGTGCTGCTGGACCTGGCCGGTGGACACCTCGAGCGGGCCACCTCATGAGCCGGATCGTGACGATCGGGGCGGCCCAGCTGGGACCGGTCCAGCGGGCTGATTCCCGCAAGGAGGTGGTGGAACGCCTGGTCGAGCTGCTCCACCAGGCCGCGCACCACGGCTGCGATCTCGTCGTCTTCCCGGAGCTGGCCCTCACCACCTTCTTCCCGCGGTGGTTCATCGAGGACCTCGCCGATGCCGACGAGTACTACGAGCAGGCGATGCCGGGCCCCGAGACCCAGCCGCTGTTCGACGAGGCGGCCCGTCTCGGTGTCGGGTTCTGTCTGGGCTACGCCGAGCTGACGGACGACGGGCACCGCTACAACACGCAGGTGCTGGTGGAGCGGGATGGTCGTGTGGTGGCCCACTACCGGAAGGTGCACATCCCCGGCCACGAGCACCACGAGCCCGACCGGCCCTTCCAACATGCCGAGCGCCACTACTTCGAGCCCGGTCCGGACGAACCTGGCGTGTGGCCGGCCTTCGGCGGACGGGTCGGGATGATGATCTGCAACGACCGGCGCTGGCCCGAGACGTACCGGGTCATGGGGCTGCAGGGCGTCGAGCTCATCCTCTGCGGCTACAACACGCCGATCCACTACACCCCCGACCCCAGCCAGGACATCCTGCAGGGGTTCCACAACGCCCTCGTACTGCAGTCCGGGGCGTACCAGAACGGCACCTGGGTGGTCGGTGTGGCCAAGGGCGGCATCGAGGAGGGCGTGGACTCGCTGGCCCAGTCCTGCATCGTGGCGCCCAGCGGCCAGATCGTGGCCCAGGCGTTGACGGCGGGCGACGAGCTGGTGATCGCCCGCTGTGACCTCGACTGGTGCCGGCGGTACACGGGCACACTGTTCGACTTCGACCGCTACCGGCGGCCCGAGCTCTACGGTCGCATCTCCGAGCAAAGGGGGATCGCGCATGACGATCACTGACACCGCATCGGTCCCGTCGACCGTGGGCTTCACGGTCAACGGCCAGCCGGTGAGCGTGCGCGCCGACCATCCGCACCTGCTGGCCGCGCTGCGGGAGGAGTTGGACATCACCTCGCCCAAGGACGGCTGCTCGCCGTCGGGCCAGTGCGGGTGCTGCACAGTGCTGATCGACGGACGGGCCGTCGTGTCCTGCCAGCAGTCACTGTCGAAGGTGGAGGGGCGGGCGATCACGACCGTCGAGGGCTTCGATCCGGACGAGCGGCAGCGCTACGCCGACGCCTTCGCGGCTTGCGGCGCGCTGCAGTGCGGCTTCTGCATCCCCGGCATCGTGGTGCGGGCCAAGGCCCAGGTCGACAAGAAGGGCGCCGACCTCACCCGGGAGGACATGGCTCGCCACCTGGGAGCCCACCTGTGCCGCTGCACGGGTTACGTGAAGGTGCTGGAGGCCATCGAGTCGGTGGCGGCCGGCAAGGAGCTGGCGGCCGACCTGCCGGGTGGCATAGGGACCAGCGGCGCCCGCTACGAGGCGCGCGAGCTCACCCTCGGCGACCGGGGCTACGTCGATGACCTGCGGGTGCCGGGGATGCTGCACGCCGCCCTCCGCCTGACCGACCACGCCCGCGCCGACATCACGGCGATCGACACCGCCGCCGCGGCCGCGGCCGACGGTGTGGTCGGTGTGTTCACGGCTGCTGACATCCCGGGTGAGCTGCGGGTGGGCATCATCCACAAGGACT
>DASTFY010000015.1:0-4172 GCA_035719525.1 Acidimicrobiales bacterium | reverse complement strand
GTAGGGGTTGGAGACCTCGGCCAGCTCCGCCAGGCGGCGGACGGAGATGCGGGCCACCTCGCGTTGGCTCCGGATGTACTTGCCCAGCTCGACCAGCCGGTCCTCCATCCCCTGCCGCGCCATGGCCGCCGGTCGGGCGCTACCCACCCGACACCGGCGGTAGGACGGCGACCTCGTCGGTCTCGGCGACGGTGGTGCCGCCCTCGGCCGGTTCTCCGTTGACCCAGATGCGACACGTCGGCAGCAGGGCGGCAAAGGTCGAGCCGTAGCGGGTGACGGCGCTCGACAGCACGTCAGCCACCGTGGTCCCCTCGATCACATCGCGCCCGGTCCCCGCCGCCTCGCGGGCCGCGGCGAACAGGCGAAGACGGGCCACCGGTCCAGCGTATCGGCGGGCTCCCCGGCCCTCCCTCCGTCGCGGTTCCCCCCGACGGCGGGCGAGATCCCGTTGGGAGCGGACCGGGCGCCCGCATACCCTGCCGTTGTGGACCCCGCATTCGCTCCTGCCGGTGGGGCGCGGCCGGCCGTCACCTCGACGCTCGTCGAGGCGAAAGGTTTGACGAAGCGCTTCGGAGCCTTCACCGCCGTCGACGGCATCGACTTCGAGGTCCGCCAGGGAGAGGCCTTCGGATTCCTCGGTCCGAACGGTGCGGGAAAGTCGTCCACGATGCGCATGGTCGGCTGCGTCTCGCCGGTCACGGCCGGAACGCTGCGCCTGTTCGGTCTGGATGCCGCCACCGACGGCTCCCGCATCCGGGGTCGCCTCGGCGTGGTGCCCCAGCAAGACAGCCTCGACGAGGAGCTGACGCTGCGGGAGAACCTCATCGTCTATGCCCGCTACTTCGACATCCCCCGGGCGACGGCCGGCCGCAAGGCCCTGGAGCTGCTCGAGTTCGCGCAGCTGGCCGACCGTGCCGATGAGCGGGTCGAGCCGCTGTCAGGCGGGATGAAGCGCCGTCTCACCATCGCCCGCTCACTCGTCAACGACCCGGAGCTGCTGCTCCTGGATGAGCCCACCACCGGCCTGGACCCGCAGGCCCGGCACCTGGTCTGGGATCGCCTCTACCGGCTCAAGCAGCGCGGGGTGTCGTTGGTGCTCACCACCCACTACATGGACGAAGCCGAGCAGCTCTGCGACCGGTTGGTGGTGATGGACGGCGGCCGGATCGTGGCGGAGGGCTCGCCCCGGGAGTTGATCGAGCACTACTCCACGCGTGAGGTGGTCGAGATGCGCATGGCGGCCGGGGAGAACGAGGCCGCGGCCGGGCAGGTGACGGACCTGGCCGAGCGGGTCGAAGCCCTCCCCGACCGGGTTCTGCTCTACACCGACGACGGCGATGCCGCAGTGTCCGTCGTCCTGGAGCGGGGACTTCGTCCCGAAGGCCTCCTGGTGCGGCGCAGCACGCTGGAGGACGTGTTCCTCAAGCTCACCGGCCGCACGCTGGTCGACTAGGAGCGGGCACTGAACACTCCTGCCGCGCTCCGGGTCGCCGAGTACCACGCCACTGCGTTCCGGCGTCTGTGGCGGGCCACGGTCGGGACCGCCCTCTTCACGCCGTTCTTCTACCTGGCCGGCATGGGCCTCGGTCTGGGATCCCTCATCAACCAGAACCCGGCGTCCACCGCCAGCCTCGATGGCTACAGCTACGTCGCGTTCCTCGCCCCCGGTCTGCTGGCCGCCGATGGCATGCTCATCGGCTCCCTCGAGAGCACCTGGCCGGTGTTGGCCGGCATGAAGTGGAACCGCACGTTCCACGCCATGGTGGCCACGCCGCTGCGAGCAGTGGACCTGGTGTCCGGACACCTCGTCTGGATGACGGCAAGGGTGCTGCTCGCCGTCGGCGCGTTCGCGGCAGTGATGATGCTGTTCGACGACACCCGCCGGCTCGGCACGCTCGCCGCGGTGCCCGCCGGGGTGCTCACCGGTCTCGCCTTCGCCGCACCAACCTTCGCCTGGGCGTGCACGGTGGAGGACACCGGGACCAGCTTCGCGTCGTTCCAGCGGTTCGTCATCGTTCCGATGTTCCTGTTCTCCGGGACGTTTTTCAGCGTTTCGCTGCTCCCGTTCTGGCTGGAGGTGGTGGCCTGGCTCACCCCGCTGTTCCACGGCGTGAGCCTGTGCCGCGGCATCGCCCTCGGTGGCACGCCGGCCTGGCAGATGGCGCTCGATGTGGCCTACCTGGGTGCCATGGTCGTCGCCGGGGAGCTCGTCGCCCGCCGGACCCTGTCGTCGCGGATCTACACGTGATCGGGCTGTCGTGACCGACGCGCTCGTTCCTCGGCGGGCGGGCATCGCCTGGCGCATCGTGCCGCCCGCGCTGCTCGGCGCTCGCCGGGGGCACCGATTGATGGAGCGGAACATCTACGTGTACCGCCGCACGTGGATGATCATCGTCTCGGGCTTCTTCGAGCCGGTGTTCTACCTGGTCACGATCCGGCTCGGGCTCGGCGCGCTGGTCGGAGACGTCACCGTCGGCGGCCAGACGGTGAGCTACGCGGAGTTCGTCGCGCCCGCGCTCCTCGCCACCTCGGCCATGAACGGAGCCGTCTACGACTCGACGATGAACGTCTTCTACAAGCTCAAGTACGCCCACACGTACGACGCCATCCTGGCCACACCGATGGGGGTGGGCGACGTGGCGGTGGGCGAGATCGGGTGGGCGCTGGTCCGGGGCGCCATCTACGCCACAGGGTTCCTGGCCGTCATGTCGATCATGGGCCTCGCCGGCTCGATCTGGGTGCTCGCCTGCCTCCCCGCCGCGCTACTCATCGGGTTCGCGTTCGCCGCGGTGGGCCTGGCCGGATGCTCCTATGCCAGGAGCTGGGCCGACTTCACCTGGATCGAGGCGATCACGGTCCCGCTGTTCCTGTTCTCAGCCACGTTCTACCCGCTCTCGGTCTACTCCCCCGCGGCGCAGTGGATCGTGCGGGCCACGCCGCTCTACCACGGGGTCGCGCTGTGCCGGGCCTTCTCCTTCGGCGAGCTGTCCTGGGCCCTCCTCACCCATGTCGCCTACCTCCTCGCCATGGGAGCGGTCGGTCTGGTCATCAGCAGCCGCCGTCTCGGCGTGCTGCTCCTCAAGTAGCGCGACGCGACAGGCCGCGGCAACGGCCCGTAGCCTGAAGGGACTGCAACGGTCGAGGAGGTCGACGATGCTGTTCACCCGCAAGAAGACCGAGATGGTGGACCCCGGGGACGCGCTGCCGGGCCGGACGGACCAGGCGATGCCGGTGCCGACCGAGCACTTCATCAACGGCCGCCCGCTCACGCCGCCCTGGCCCACCGGGTACCAGACGGCGGTGTTCGGGCTGGGCTGCTTCTGGGGGGCGGAGCGCAAGTTCTGGGAGGCGCCGGGAGTCTGGACGACGGCCGTCGGCTACGCGGGCGGAGTCACCCCCAACCCCACCTACGAGGAGGTCTGCTCCGGGCGGACCGGCCACACGGAAGCGGTGCTCGTCGTGTTCGATCCGGAACAGACGAGCTTCGAGCAATTGCTGAAGATCTTCTGGGAGGCCCACGACCCGACGCAGGGGATGCGTCAGGGCAACGATGTCGGCACGCAGTATCGCTCGGCCATCTACTACGCCGACGAGGCGCAGCGGGACGCCGCCGAGGCCAGCCGCGCCCGGTTCCAGGCGAAGCTGGACGCCGCCGGCTACGGCGAGATCACGACAGAGATCGCGCCGGCCGGGCCCTTCTTCTATGCCGAGCCCTACCACCAGCAGTACCTGGGCAAGAACCCACAGGGCTACTGCGGCCTGGGCGGCACCGGGGTATCCTGCCCGATCGGCGTGGCCTCCACCGACTAGGTCTTCGTCGGCCTCCTCCGCTTCGCTTCGGCTGCCTCCTACTCGCTTCGCTCGGCAATGCGCCAGGCCGCGCTGCGGTGCGCCGGCCAAGCCGGGCGCACCGGGTCCGTGTCTTCGTCGCCCGCCTCCGCTTCGCTTTGGCGGGCTCCTACTCGCTTCGCTCGGCAATGCGTCGGGCGTCGTCGCGGTGCGCCGGCCAAGCCGGACGCACCGGGCCTGGCACCTCCGCTCCGCTTCGCTTCGCTTCGGCCGCGAACGGGCTTCGAGAGCTCAGGCCCAGCCGTGATGACGGATGGCGTCGCCGTCGGCGTCGACGCCCCTCCCCGCCCAGCGCAGGCGGCCGGGCGTGGCTGACAGGCGAG
>DASTFY010000014.1:0-5259 GCA_035719525.1 Acidimicrobiales bacterium | reverse complement strand
CCGATGCCGCTGTCGTCCACGGGCGTCACCGTCGACGAGTCCACGCCGGGCGGGTAGACGGTGAACACAGGGTCACCGGCGCCCGCACTCACCCGGATCGTCACCGTCTGGCCGGCCTCGAGATCGAGGAGGTACAGGTCGTCGAGCTCGAAGGCGTCGACGACGCCTTCCACCGAGTCCCCCGGCTCGATCGACTGCACATCCTGCGCGTACGGATACTCGACGAGGGGCAGGCTCGAAACGTAGGAGACTTCTGCTCCCTCGGGGCGAGCGGTGGACAACGTGATCATGGCGTCCACCCCGGCGGGGATGGCGGCGGAGTACTCGTTGGGGCCCAGGCTGGTCAAGGGGACGCCGATGTCGGCCGCCGTGAGCGACGGGTCTCCGGCGATGGCCGTGTCGATCATCCGCTGGTTGGCGAAGGCCAGGTCGCCTACGAGATCACGGATCTCGATGAGCGGCTGCGACTGGTCCGGCACCGTCAACCGAAGGTCGCGGTCCACGTCGGCCGCGTTCAAGAGGAGCAGGTTGTAGTAGGTGTCGTCCGGGAAGGAGAACGAGCCACTGGTCTCGGCCGGTTCGGTGATCAGGGGTCGGAACGGCGGTGTCCCTCCACTGTCGATGGCGTCGACGGACCGCAGGACATCCGGGCCGCTGAGCGCCAGTGCGAACTCCTCGGCGACCGACAGGCCCGAGATGCCCACCACCTGCCCGCGACTGTCGAGCAGGGCGCCACCGCTCTGTCCGCCGCCGATGGCCGCATCGGTCTGGACGTAGGTGTGATCGAAGGGCGCGTAGTAACGCAGCCGTGAGACCAAGCCGGAAGAGAGGGTCACCTCCGGCGTCACCTCGAATTCGCCGGGGTACCCGATGAGGTAGACCGGGTCACCCTGCTCGAGCTGCATTTCGGACGCGATCGGCAAGGGTGGCCGGTCGGTCTCGATCGGGCCCAGCACCATGATGTCGGCGTACGGATCGATGCCGACGACTGGTACGCCCGTGATCGGATCGTCACCCTCGAAGGTGATCGTCGCCGTGGAGTGCGGGTCGACGACGTGGGCGTTGGTGACGATGTAGCCACCTTCGATGAGCACGCCGCTGCCCTGGGAGATGGGCGTCGTGATCAGGCCGATCGAGGGCCGGACCTGGGCTAGCAACCCCTTGGCGTCGAGCTCTGCGGCCTCCGCCGAGGTCGCGGTCGTCTCAGGGGTGGACTCGGCGGTGGACTCCGCGGTGGACGCGGCGGGGCCGACGGACACCGGGGCACCCGCACCACAGGCGCTGGCCCCGAACGCGAGGCAGCCCGCGATGAGGAGCGCCCGCCTGCCCATTCCCAGCACGCTACCGGAGCGCGTCGGTCGACGCACTGCGGGGTTTTTCCGCTAGGAGACGGCCTGGATGGCCCGCCACACGCGCTCGGCCGTGCAGGGCATGTCGAGGTGGGTTACCCCCAGATGGCTGAGCGCGTCGACGACCGCGTTCTGGATGGCCGGCGTCGACCCGATGGTGCCCGATTCTCCGATGCCCTTGGCGCCCAGCGGGTTACGGGGGCTGTCGGTCTGGGTGTTCGACACCTCGAAGCTGCACAGCTCGGCCGCGGACGGGATGGCGTAGTCCATGAGGTTCGAGGTGACCGGGTTACCGTCCTCGTCGTACTGCACCCACTCGTACAGGGCCTGTGCCGCGCCCTGGGCGATACCGCCGTGCTGCTGGCCCGCCACCAGTAGAGGGTTGAGGATGCGCCCGCAGTCGTCGACCGCGACGTGGCGCAGCATCGTCACCCCCCCGGTCTCCATGTCGACCTCCACCACCGAGACGTGGGCGCCGAAGGGGAAGGTGGAGCTGGTCCCGTCGAAGTCGAGCTCGTGCCGGAGGGTGGCCGGCTCGAGGCCATCGGGGAGCTTGGCCGCGTCCTTCGACGCCGCGGCCAGCTCCACCCACGACACGGACTTGGAGGGCACGCCGGCGACGTGGATCCCACCTTCGCCGACCACCATGTCCTCCGCCGGCGCCTCCAGCAGGTGACCGGCGATGCGGCGGGCCCGCTCGAGCACCTCCGCGGCGGCCAGGTGGATCGCGCTGCCGGCTGTCTGAAGCGAACGCGAGCCCATGGTGCCCGCGCCGCGCGGCACGCTTGCGGTGTCCGAGTTGACGAAGGAGATCTTGTCCATCGGGATGCCGAGCACATCGCTGGCCAGCATGGCGAAGGCGGTGTGATGCCCTTGGCCGTGCACACTCGTTCCCGCGACGACGGTGGCGGACCCGTCGTCGTTGATCTCGACGGCACCGAACTCGACGTGCAGCCCGATCGGAGCGGTCACTTCCACGTAGGTCGACAGCCCGATGCCGAGCTGCTTGGTGTGGCCGTTGGTGCGCCGGCGGGCCTGTTCGGCCCGCAGCTCCGCGTAGCCGGAGGCCAGCAGCGCGGCGTCGAGCGACTTCTCGTACTCGCCGGAGTCGTAGCCGCCGCCGGTCGGCGTCGTGAGCGGGAACTGGCTCGGCTGGAGGAAGTTCACGCGGCGGATCTCGGCCGGGTCCATGCCGAGCTGGTCGGCCGCCACGTCGAGCACGCGCTCGATGAGCTGCGTCGCTTCCGGGCGCCCCGCGCCCCGATAGGCGCCGATCGTGGTGTTGTTGGTCAGCAGGGAGGTGGCCTGGAACCGCACTGCGGGCACGTCGTAGACGCCCACCGACATCATCTGGGTGAGCATGGGCAGGACCGCCCCGACCCCCGGGTAGGCCCCGGCCGACGCCACGACCGTGCCATCGAGGCCGACGATCTTGCCGTCGGCCGACAGCCCGAGCTTGGCCGTCATCACGTAGTCGCGGCCGTGCACCAGCGAGACCATGTCCTCCGACCGACCCTCCGCCCACTTCACCGGACGCCCCAGCGCCAACGCCGCGGCCGCCGTGACGAGGTGCTCGACGTAGGGCGCCGCCTTCGGACCGAAGCCGCCCCCGACCCAGGGACACACGATACGGAGCTGGTCCGGCTCGAGACCCAGCGAGGGAGCGTACGCACCATGGATGGAGTGAGGGGCCTGGTGCGAGACCCAGCACGTCAAGGCGCCGTCCGCGGGTACGGCCAGGATCCCGTTGGGCTCCATGGGAACCCCGGCCAGGCGCTGGCTGATCATCGTCACCTCCGCCACGACCTCGGCGCCCGCGAGCGGGTCCGCGTCGCCATCGGGTGGGAAGGAGGTGGTGAAGCACACGTTGGAGCCGTGCTCGGGGAAGAGGAGCGGGGCGTCCGGTGCCATCGCGTCGAGCGGGCTGATGACGGCCGGCAGCGGTCCGTAGTCGACGATGATGGCCGCGGCGGCATCGGTGGCCTGCGACGGAGTCTCGGCTACGACCGCCGCCACGACGTCGCCGACGAAGCGCACGGTCTCGCTGGCGAAGACCGGTCGGTTGAGCGTCGCCGGCATCAGAGGGAACGCCTGCACGGCGCCGAGGCCGAGGTCGTTCCCGGCGTGGTAGACGGCGACGACGCCCGGCATGGAGGAGGCGTCGCTGATGTCGACCGACAAGACCGTTCCGTGGGCGACCGTGGAGCGCGCGAAAGCCACGTGCAGCATGCCGGGCTCGACGAGATCGTCCACGTACCGTCCCTCGCCCGTCAACAGCGTCGGATCCTCGAGACGGAGGACAGCGTTTCCCAGGATCGAACCGGATGCGGGCATGGTCGGAGGCCCCTCTCTCTGGACGCGGCGAGTGTAGGCGTGCGAGCACCTCCCACCAGCGGCCAGGGCCACCGTTGCCGGTGGCGGCACTAGCGTCGGCGCTGCCATGATCTGCGTGGAGGCCGACGCCGCGACGGTCGACATCGTCGCCGATGCGCTCGCCGCGGACGGGGTCTGCATTGTCGAAGGCCTGATGTCGGCCGAGCACGTCGCCATGGCCCGGGCCTCGCTGGAGGCGATCCTCGACGTGACACCGGGTGGCCGCAACGAGTTCGAGGGATACGCCACCCGCCGGGTGTACGCCCTGTTCGCCAAGACCAGGTCGTTCGACCTGGCGGCCATCCATCCGCTGCTGCTCGGGGTCCTCGACCGTGTCCTCGGCCACTACCAGCTCTCCGCTCCGACCGGCATCGAGATCGGCCCGGGTGAGGCGGCCCAGGTGCTGCACCAGGACCAGAGCATCTACCCGCTCCCAGCGGAGCAGCCCGAGGTCGTGGTCAACACCATTTGGGCCCTTGACGACTTCACCGAGTCCAACGGCGCCACCCGCCTGATCGCGGGGAGCCACCGATGGGTCGGCCGCCAGCCCGACGGCACCGAGGAGCTGGTGCAGGCCGAGATGCCGGCCGGGTCGGCGGCGTTCTACACCGGGCGCGTGTGGCACGGCGGCGGCGCCAACCGGACCGACCAGCCCCGCCTGGGTGTCATCCTCGAGTACGTCGCCGCGTGGTTGCGGCCGCAGGAGACGCATCTCCTGGCCGTGCCCCGGGACGTGGTCGCCGAGCTCCCGGAGCGGCTACAGGAGCTCCTCGGCTACAACATCTACCCTCCGTTCGTGGGCTACGTCGACGGCCGCCATCCGCGCCGGTACATCACCGAGCCCGTGCGCTGGCCCCCGCAGCAGGTGAGGTGACCCTCGATGGCGAGCGAACCCCGCATGGTCTTCCTCGGATTCGGCAAGTTCGCCCGCTCCGACAAGATCTACGCGCTCGAGCCGCTCCGGGGCGAAGAGCGCGGTGACGGCCGGCGCACGCGGGTGTGGATCGACGGGATGGCCGACCCCATCGTGGCCGCACGGACCGAGCGCACGATCCTGCACGACATGGGCCAGGAGGCCGCGACGCAGGTCTCGCTGGTCGATGACGCCCTCGACCTGGCGAGACGGCTGGCCGAAGCGGCCGACGCCGGCCGCGTCGATCTGAGCGATCTCGGGCGTCGGGCCCGCCGGCTGCTGGCGTCCACGACCAGCCCGGCCGGGGAGGACGAGTAGGCCGCGGTCGCCGGCCCAGCCGCGCGGAACCCCGCCTCAGGCCCACCCGCCAGCGGATGGCTGAAGGAGACCGATCAGATTGCCGTCGGCATCCGTCACTGTCGCGATGAGCTTGCCGCCCCCGACGTCGGTGACGGGTTGGCGCGCCTCCGCCCCGTCGTCGACGAGAGCCGTGAGGGTTGCGTTGATGTCCTCGACGTGCCAGTAGCCGACCGGGCCGGTCATTCCCTTGCCGTGACCGCTCGGATCGAGGCCGATGTGCTGGCCGTCGACGTCGAAGCCGACGTAGTACGGCTCGTCCATGCT
>DASTFY010000013.1:0-11395 GCA_035719525.1 Acidimicrobiales bacterium | reverse complement strand
GTCGGCACCGGGCTCAACGCGCCGCCGCGCTTCGCCCGGGCGGTCATCGCCCATCTGGCGGCCGACAGCGGGCTGCCCCTCATCGAGGCCGTGGACCACTTCGAGGCCCAGTCGGCGCAGGACGCGCTGGTGGAGACGAGCGGGATCGCCAAGGTGATCGCGCTGTCGCTCCACAAGATCGCCGGCGACCTTCGCCTGATGGGATCGGGCCCCGCGGCCGGACTGGCTGAGGTCGTGCTGCCGGGCCTCCAGGCTGGCAGCTCGATCATGCCTGGGAAGGTGAATCCGGTGATTCCCGAGGCGGTGCAGCAGGTGGCATGCCAGGTGGTGGGGAACGACGCCGCTGTGACCTTCGCCGCCGGCCTCTCGACGTTCGAGCTGAACACCGCCATGCCGGTCATGGCCCGCAATCTGCTCGAGTCCCTGCAGCTCCTCTCCGCAGTGGTCCCGCTGCTGGCCGATCGCTGCCTCGCCGGCCTCACCGTCGAAGAGGAGACGGCGCGTCGATACGCCGAGTCGTCCGCCGCGGTGGTGACGGCGCTCAACCCGGTGCTCGGCTACGAGCGAGCCGCCGCGGTGGCGAAGCGGGCGATGGCCGAGCGCCGTACGGTCACGGAGATCGTGCGCGAGGAGAGGTTGCTGGACGATTCGACGATCGCTCAGGTGCTCGACCCGCTGGCCCTCACGGCGGGCGGCATCCAGACGTCCCCGGCGCGGGTCAGGCCAAGGCCAGCGTCCCGGCGTAGGCTTGTGGATCCCCCGGTGCCGGAATGAGAGCCCTCGTCCAGGCGGTGGTGACGGCGACCGCCTCGGCCACCTCTCGCCACTCCATCGGGTTCCAGCCCTCGGCGGCCCCTGCCACCACGCCGTCCACCCGTAGGAACACGAACGCCGGCAGCCGCTCCAGCCCCAGCGCCTTGACGTAGGCGCGCTCGGGGTCGGCGAAGGTGAGGAACTCGGCCGCCAGCGGCCCGAGGAACTCCCTGGCGTCTTCGTCGGTACCCGCCACCACCCAGTTCACCCTGACTGCGGCATCGGCGAAGTCGCGCATGATGCGCGCCGCCGTGTCGAGGATCCACGCGCTCTCGTTCGTGTAGGGATCGACGACCACGGACACCAGGTGAAAGGTGGTCAGCCACTGCTCGAGCGTGCGACCCTCGCCCTGGACGGGCGTCAGTGTCAGCCCCAGGGAGGGGTTGCTCGCCACGGCCGGGGACGGTAGCGCGGGCAGGGGTAGGGTCCGCCAAGTGCACCCGATCGAGCGGCTCCGCTATGTCGCCCGCGGCGCTGGCACCGACCAGGCCATGGTCGTGCGGGAGACCGCGGGTGCGCTGGCCGGCCTCGGCCTCGACCCGGCCGGCCTGGTGACGGCCTGCCGGCGGATCGTCGAGCGTCACCCGACTTCGGGCCCGCTGTGGTGGCTGTGTGCCCGCACCCTCACCGCCACCGAGCCGCTGGCCGAGGCATGGCGGTGCGTGGAGGCGATGGAGGAGGACCCCACCGCCGACGAGCTGGCGGTGGCGCTGCCCGAGGACATCACGGCGTGCGTCGTGGGCTGGCCGGACCTGGTGGGACAGGTGCTGGCCCGGCGAGGCGACGTCGTCGTGCTGGCGGTGGACAGCGAGGCGGACGGCCACGGCCTGGCGCGGCGCCTGCGCAGGGTCGACGTCGAGGTCGAGGAGGTCGGCCCGGGTGGCCTGGCGGCCGCTGCCGCGGCGGCCGACGTGGTCCTCCTCGAAGCCGACGCCGTCGGTCCCGATGCCTGCGTCGCCTCCCCGGGAGCCCACGCCGCAGCCGCGGTCGCGTACTGCGCCGAAGTCCCCGTCTGGCTGGTGGCCGGGGTCGGGCGGGTGCTTCCCGAACGGCTGTGGGGATCGTTGGTGACCCGACTGGCCGAGGCGGGCCCGCCGTGGCAGGTCGACCACGATGTGGTGCCTCTGCCGCTGGTCTCGTTCCTGTGCGGACCGCATGGCCCCGAGCCGGTGGCGGACGGCCTGCGCCGCCTCGACTGCCCCGTAGCCCCCGAGTTGCTGCGCACGTCGCCGTTCTGAGCCTTCGATGCCAGGGCAGGTCTTCCTCTCCTACGGCCGAACCGATCGTGGCGCGGCGTTCCGGGTGGCGCAGCGACTCGACGCGGAGGGGTTCTCGGTGTGGTGGGATCCCAAGATCGCGCCCGGCGTCACGTACGACCGGGTGATCGAGCGGGCGCTGGCGGGCGCCGATTGCGTGGTCACCCTGTGGTCCGCCCATGCCGTCGAGTCCGACTGGGTCCGGGCCGAGTCGGACGAGGGTCGCCGTCGCGGGATCCTGGTTCCCGTGCTGATCGAGGAGGTCCAGCCGCCCCTGCAGTTCCGTCTGATCGAGACCATCGACCTCACGGGATGGCTGGACGATGGCGGCACCGACGGGTTCGACAGGCTTCGTGATGCCGTGGCTCGCCACGCCCCACCACTGGAGCCGATGGCCCGCTGGCGCGAGGCGCTCGTGGGCGAGCCGGCCATGGACCGGCGCCGGTCCGACGCACGCGGCAGCTGGGTGTCGGCCGCCCGCTTCTCCAGCGCCGGCTCCGCGGTCGTGACGGCGGGGGACGGAAGCCTCAGCCGATTCGGGGTGCCGACGCTGGAGGAGGTGGCCTCCGTCGAGGCGCACGACGGCGCCATCTGGTCGTGCGCGGCCGGACCGCGCGTCATCATCACCGGCGGGACGGACGCCACCATCCGGGCGTGGGATCCGGGCACCCTTGAGCTTCGGCGCGTCCTCGAGGGGCACCAGGCCTGGGTGCTCGGCTGCGTGCTCTCGACCGACGGAACGATCTTGGCTTCGGGCGCCCGGGACGGTTCGGTGTGCGTGTGGGACCTCGGCTCCGGCGCACTGCGCAGCACGCTTTCCGGACATCGGGGCGCGGTCTGGTCGGCCGCGCTCGTCGAGGACAGCCGCCGGTTGGTGACCAGCTCCGACGACCAGACGCTGCGGGTCTGGTCGCTCTCCGACGGGCGGTGCCTGTGCGTGCTGCGGGGTCACACCGCCCCGGTGATGGCCTGCGCGCTGGTGCCCGGCGGCGAGCGCGTGCTGTCGGGCGGCTACGACACGACGGTGCGCATCTGGGATCTGCGCGGCGCCAAGGAGATCGACCGGCTCGAGGGCAGCTCGGAATGGATCCTCAGCCTCGCGGTGACACCGGACGGGACGCTCGCCATCGCCGGGACCAGCGGCGGCGAGCTCCTCGTGTGGGATCTGACCACCGGCGAGCTGGTGGCACAGTTGGCCATCCATCAGGGTCCGGTGATGAGCCTCGACTTCAAGGCTGACGCCGGATTGCTGTCCGGGTCGGCCGACAAGACAGTCAACCTGCTCTCTCGCGCTCCCTTACGATGAACGGACCCTTCGGAAGGTAGGTGCGGGTGGAACAGGGCGCCGTCGATCTCGGAATTCCCGGACTGACCAATGCGGTGGAAGTGGCCCGTGGTGGATTCTCGACGATCTACCGCGCCACGCAGTCGACGATGGAGCGGACGGTCGCCGTCAAGCTCATCCACGCCACCGTCGTCGATCCTGTGGCCGGTGAGCATTTCCTGCGCGAGGTGCGAGCGACAGGCCGGCTGTCCCAGCACCCCAACGTGGCCCCCGTCTACGACGTCGGGACCACCTCCAGCGGCCAGCCGTACCTGCTCATGCCGTACTACGAGCACGGATCGCTCCAGCAACGGATCACGGCCAACGGCGCGCTCAGCGAGGCCGAGGCGGTGCGCCTCGCCCGGACGCTCGCCGGCACCCTGGACTACGTGCACAACCGGGGCATCGTCCACCGCGACGTGAAGCCGGCCAACGTGCTGCTCTCCGAGTCACAGGAGCCGCTGTTGGCGGACTTCGGCGTGGCCCGCCTGGTCGACGGCTCGGTGCCCATGCACACCACCGGCGCCAACGTCGTCACGTGGGCCTACGGCCCTCCCGAGGCCTTCACCGGCGGGCCGCCCACCGCGGCCTGGGACATCTACTCCCTGGGCGCCACGGTCTACGCCATGCTGACCGGCCAGCCGCCCTTCGTCGACGGCGAAGACGTCAACGTCTTCACCGTGCTCAACCGCATCGGAAACGTCGAGGTGCCCGACCTGCGCGACCGGGGCGTGTCGCCGGCCGTGGCCGACGCCGTCCGCCAGACCATGGCCAAGGAGCCAACCGACCGGCCCGCCACCGCCGCCGAGTTCGCCGCTCTGCTGACCCCGCCGCTGCCACCACCTCGGACGGCCCGCACCGAGCCCGAGCCCGAGCCGGAGCCCGTCGCCGTCGCGCTCATGTCGGCGGATTCCGCGCTCAGCGCGGAAATCTCCGACACAAACGTGGAGGAGCCGCACATCGAGCCGGAGCCGGAGCTCGCGCCGGTGCCGGAGCCGGCCACGGTCGCCGTCGAACCTGAGCCGGAGCCGGCCCCGGTCGCCGTCGAACCTGAGCCCGAGCCGGAGCCGGTCGCCGTTGCGCTCATGTCGGCGGATGCCGCGCTCAGCGCGGAAGTCCCCGACACAAACGTGGAGGAGCCGCACATCGAGCCGGAGCCGGTCGCCGCGGCGTTCGTGTCGACGGATTCCGCGCTGAGCGCGGAGATCCCCGACGCAAGCGTGGGCGAGGGCCCGGTGGCCGTGACCGCCGACGCGCCCGTTGCGCCACGTCGGCGGTCGCGCACGGTCGACATCGTGACCCTTCTCGGCGCGGCCGCGCTCCTCGTCAACCTGGTCGCGGTCCAGTCGAATGTCTACAACGGCTACGGGTCGGTCTTCTTCGGCGGCGTGATCGAGGACTTCGACTTCTGGATCGCTCCGCTCGCTCTCGCGGTCGGCCTGGTCATCGTGCGTTTGCGTCCGGGCGTGGGCTACGAGTGGTTGATCGGCGCCGCGTCGTCGTTCGTGCTGCTCGACATCGGCATCAACCTCATCTTCCTCGCCAACGAGAGCGACGTGAGCGATGGGTTCCCCATCCTCCGCCTGGTGGCTGCGCTCCTCGCCATTGGCGTCGTCGTCCTGAGCTGGCGCCAGGCGGCGGTGCCGGGCCCGCGCATCAACTTGGTGTTGGGGGGACTCCTGGCGCTGGGTGCGGTCTTTGCCGTCAGCGGCATGCGCGACTACGGCCGCTACGTCGGCCTCCCCGCGTACATGTGGCCGGTCCTCGCGATGGTGGTCGTCCTGCTAGTGAGGGGCTTCGCCTTCCCCGCCCGGACGACCGGAGCGCCGGCCCTCGTGGCGGGTGGCGTGGTGGGCGTCGTCACCGGAGTGGCCGAAGGCCAGTGGAGCGACTGGGACAAGCTGGACTCGGTCCTCGTTCTCATCGTCGGCTTCGCCGTGATCACGGTGGTGGGCATCTTGCGCTGGCGCCAATCCGAGCTCGCGGAGACATGACAGATGGCCAGCCGGCGCCAGCAGATCGCCATGTCATCCGACGAGGTGGAGGCGTTCCTGCGGCCGGCCCGGACGCTCGACGTGGCCACCATCGGCCCCACCGGGCATCCTCACGTGGTGGCGATGTGGTACGGCTTCCTGGATGGCCAGGTGGCCTTCTGGACCTTCGCCAAGAGCCAGAAGATCCTCAACCTGCGCCGCAACCCCAAGCTGTCCGCGCTGGCCGAGGAGGGTACGACCTACGACCGGCTGAAGGGGGTTGAGCTGGTCGGGGAAGGGCGCATCGTCGAGGACTTCGACGACATCGTGCGCATCGGCCTCAGCGTGGCCGAGCGCCACACCGGCCCGGGCGCGCTGGCCGACGAAGCTCGCCCGTTCATCGACGCGCAGGCCCGCAAGCGGCTGGGCGTCGTGATCGAGGTCGAGCGGGTCGTGAGCTGGGACCACACCAAGCTCGATGGAACGTACTGACCCGCGAGGAACCGATCTCGCCATCCGTCCGTAGCGTGGTGGCATGACCGACACTGCACCTGGCATGACCGACACTGCACGAGGCCGGGTCCGGGCCGAGCCGGCGGCCAAGCGGGTGCGAGCCCTGTTGGGCGGCCACACGGTCGTCGACACCACGCATCCGTGGCTCGTCTGGGAGATCCCCTACTACCCGGCCTACTACCTGCCCCGGGACGACGTCCTGGCCCGGCTGGAGCCGTCGGGCCGCACGGAGCACTCACCCAGCCGAGGCGAGGCCACCTTCTACGACGTCCACCTCGGTGACGAGGTGGCCAAGGATGCCGCCTGGGCGTACCTCGACTCACCCATCGAGGAGCTACGGCCGCTCGTACGCTTCGAGTGGGAGGCGCTGGACGAGTGGCTCGAGGAGGACGAGCTGATCTACACCCACCCCCGCAGCCCGTACTCCCGCGTCGACATCCTGGCCAGCTCCCGCCGGGTGCAGGTCTCGGTCGACGGCGTGGAGGTCGCCGACTCGCACCGTCCCCACATCCTCTTCGAGACCGGCCTGCCGCCCCGCTACTACCTTCCGCTCACCGACGTCCGTACCGAACTGCTGGTGCCGTCGGACCACGAGACCCACTGTCCCTACAAAGGCACGGCCTCGTACTGGACGTTGCAGGTCGGCGACCGCCGGTTGGACAACTTCGTGTGGGCCTACCGCAGCCCGCTGGCCGAGAGCGCCAAGATCGCCGGGATGGCCTGCTTCTACAACGAGAAGGTCGATCTGATAGTCGACGGCGTGCCCCAGGAGCGCCCCCGCACCCCGTTCTCCTAGAGCCGCCCTGGGACGTTTCGGCGTGGCGGCCAGTGTCCCCCTAGCCTGGCGGCCATGTCGGCGCGCTCCCGTGACCTTCCTCGCCGCTCCTGCCTGTCGATCCCCGGCTCGTCGGAGAAGATGCTCGGCAAGGGCCCCGGCATCCCCGCCGACATGGTGTTCCTGGACCTCGAGGATGCCGTGGCGCCCAAGGAGAAGGAGGCGGCGCGGGAGAAGGTCGTGGCCGCCGTCCGGGACCAGGAGTGGGGCGACAAGGTCCTCTGCGTCCGCGTCAACGACTGGTCCACGAGGTGGACGGCGTACGACATCATGGCCGTCGTCGGCGGCGCCGGACCGCGCCTGGACGAGATCATGGTGCCCAAGGTGGAGACCGCGGCCCAGGTCGTGGCCACCGATCTCCTGCTCGCCCAGGTCGAGCAGGCCGCCGGCCTACCCGTCGGCCACATCGGTATCGAGGCGCAGATCGAGACCGCCCGTGGCCTGATCAACGTGGAGGAGATCTGCGCCGCTTCTCCCCGGCTGGAGACGATCATCTTCGGCCCCGCCGACTTCGCCGCCTCGATGGAGATGCCGGTGCTCACCGGCGGTGTCCAGGTCCCCGAGTACCCGGGCGACCACTTCCATTACGTGTTCGCCAAGATCCTCATGGCGGGGCGGGCCAACGGGCTCCAGGTGATCGACGGGCCGTACCTCTACATCCGGGATCCCGAGGGCTTCCGGGACTACTCGATGCGCGCCCGGCTGCTCGGCTATGACGGCAAGTGGGCGCTGCACCCCGACCAGGTGACGATCCTGAACGAGGTGTTCTCACCCACCCAGGAGCAGTTCGACACCGCCTGGGACATCCTCGAGGCCTATCGGGCGGCGACGGAGGACGAGGGCAAGGGCGCGGTCATGTTCGGCGACGAGATGATCGACGAGGCCAGTCGCAAGATGGCGACCAAGTTCGTGTCCCGCGGCGAGCGTGCGGGGCTGAAGCGCTCGACGGCGGACTGAGCGCGCCGTGAGCGGGACGATCGACGCCGTCCTGTTCGACGCGGGCGGCGTGCTCGTCGTCCCCGATCCGACGGTGCTCGGCCCTCTGCTGGCACCGTACGGCGGCGACCCCTCCGTGGCAGCCCACCTGCGGGCCCACTACGCCGGAATGGCGTACAAGGCCGAGCAGGAGGCGGACGAGCACGACTGGTCCGCCTATGACGTGGTCTACGTCCGCTCGCTCGGCGTGCACGGCTCGGATGCCGAGGAGGCGGCGGTGGTGCTGGGTGCCACCCGGACGCCGTGGCTGTGGCGCTACCCGATCGCCTCCTCCGTGACCGCGCTGGCCGAGCTCCACGCGCGCGGCGTGCCCATCGGCGTGGTGTCGAACGCCTCGGGCCAGATCGAGGGCGTGCTGCGGCGCATGGCGGTCTGCCAGGTGGGTGATGGTGAGGGCGCGCCGGTGCGGTGCGTGGTCGACTCCCACGTGGTGGGCGTGGCCAAGCCGGATCCCCGGGTCTTCACGTCCGCCCTGGACGCGCTCGGTCTGCCCGCCCATCGCGTCGCCTACGTCGGCGACTCCGTGCTCGTCGACGTCCCGGCCGCCCTGGCCGCCGGTCTGCACCCGGTGCTGCTCGACCCCTACGACGACCACCCCGCGACCGAGCATGCAAGGATCACGTCGCTCCATGACCTCCTCAGCTGGTGGTGATCGGCCGGCTCCCGGCTCCGAGGTCTCCGACCGGTGGGCGGTCTGGCGGCGCGAGGTGGATCTGGAGGAGTACGCGGCCCGCTGGCAGCGCCTGGCGGCGTCCGGGCAGACGGTCCATGGCGAGGCCGACCTGGTCGAGTCGCTCGGACAGCAGCCGGTGCTCGATGCCGGGTGCGGCACCGGACGGGTCGCCATCGAGCTGGCGCGGCGAGGAATCGATGTCGCCGGTGTCGACCTCGACTCCGACATGCTCGGCGTCGCTCGCCGCACGGCCCCGGATCTCCTGTGGCTGGAGGCCGACCTCGCCACGATGCGCCTCGACCGCCGCTTCGCCGTGATCGTCATGGCCGGAAACGTGCTGCCCTTCGCTCGCCCCGCTGATCACGACCGCATCGTCCAGACGCTCGCCCAGCATCTCGATCCCGCCGGGTTGCTGGTGGCCGGCTTCTCGCTCGAACCGCACGGGATCACCTTGGACGCGTACGACGCCATGTGCGCTCGCAGCGGCCTGGAGCTCCGCGACCGATGGGCGACCTGGGACCGCCAGCCGTTCACCGAGCCGGCGACCTACCACGTGTCGGTGCACGCGCGCTCAGGCGACCGCTGACTGCTCCACCAGGCGGCGGGCGATCACCTTGAGGCAGAGCGTCTCGTCGGCTCCTTCGAAGATCGACAGCACCCGAGCGTCGACGAACAGGCGGCTGACCGGGTACTCCTCCGCGTAGCCGTAACCACCGTGGATCTGCATGGCCTCACGGGTGACCCATTCGGCGGCCGTGCAGGCGTAGGCCTTGACCATCGACGCCTCCATGGCCCCGCGCCCGTCGGCCATGAGCCGGGCCACGACGTACGCGAACTGCCGCGACGCCTGGATGATGGCCGCCATCCGGCCCAGCTTCACCCGCGTCAGCTCGTAGTCGACGATGGCATGGCCGAACACCGTGCGGTTGGCGGCGTAGCCGAGCGCGGCCTCGTAGGCCGCCTGCATGACGCCCACCGCTCGTGCCGCGGTCTGCAGGCGCCCGTTCTCGAACCCTTCCATCTGGAAGTAGAAGCCGCGCCCTAGCCCGTCCTCGCCGCCGATCAGGTTCTCGGCCGGCACCCACCACTGCTCGAAGGCGATCTCGTAGGAGTGCATGCCGCGATAACCGATGGTGTCGATCGGCCTGCCCTCCATGCGGCCGCCGCCGTCCTGGTCGTGCACGAACCCGTGGCCGTCGCTGCGGGGCTTGGGCACGACGAACAGCGACAGCCCCCGGTGCGCTCGCGTGCGGTCGGCATCGGTGCGGGCCAGCAGCATCAGGACGTCGGCCCGGGCCCCGAACGTGCACCACGTCTTGACCCCGTTGATGGCGTAGCCGGCCTGCCCGTCGGGCCCGGGGGCCGGGCTGGCCGTCACCTTGAGCCCCGCCACGTCAGAGCCGAAGTCCGGCTCCGTGACCGCCACCGCGACCATCGCCTCGGCGGTCGCCAGCTTCGGCAGCCACTCGTGCTTCTGGTCCTCCGTCCCACCCTTGACCAGGGCGCGCGTCAGGATCTCCGGCCGGGTGATGAGGGATCCGCCGATGCCGAGCGATGCGCGTGACAGCTCCTCCGTGGCGACGACCATGGCCAGGTACTCGCTGTCACCGCCTTCGGCGAACCCGCCGTACTCGGCCGGCACCGACAGGCCGAAGGCGCCCATCTCGGCCAGCCCGGACAGGATGTCCTCCGGCACGTCGCCGTTGTCGCGGTGGACGTGTTCGGCGGCCGGGCCGATCTCCTTCTCGGCGAAGGCCCGAAACGTGTCCTGCACCAACTCGAAGTCGGCCGGGAGATGGCGCGGCCCGGCCACCGCGGCCAGGTCGGCCAGGAACGTCGGATCGCGATACCGGCCGAGAAAGGCCAGCGCGTCCCCGAGCGGAGCACCGTCCAGGCCCCACACCTCCTCCCGCCCGATCAGCCGGCCGGCGAGGTCGTGGACGGCGTCGGCCACGAACGCACACGTGAGGCGCGCCTCGTCATCGCCCTTGGCGCCGTAGTCGAGCATCGAGCGGGCCGTCGCCACCGCGGCCGCGGCGTGGGCCAGGTCGTAGGCCAGCACCTGGTGGGCGTCGGGCCCTCCGCTCCCGGCCAGGTGCCGCACTCCGCCGTCGACCACCTCTTGGGCCGTTTCGATCGCGGCCGCGGCCGCCCCCAGGTCCGGAGCTGTCATGGGCCGAGACGTTACCGAGCGACCGCTCGCACCCCCCGGCCGTCGTTCGTGGCCGATCTCGCCGCGCTCTTCGCCAGATCGCCGGCCATGAACGTGAGCGCGGCCTTGCCTGAGCGGTCGGCGTCGACCAGGCTCGGCCGCTGTGCCCCGCCTGTGCGTCTTCTGCGGCTCCAACGCGGGGTCGGTGCCGGCCTTCGCCGACGCCGCGACGGGGCTCGGATCGGCCCTGGCCAATCGCGGCATCGGCCTGGTGTTCGGCGGCGGCGATGTCGGCTTGATGGGCCTGGTGGCTGACGCCGTGATGGCGGGCGGCGGCGAGGCCGTCGGTGTCATCCCGGACTTCCTGGAGCGGGCCGAGGTGGCCCACCGCGGCCTGACGACGCTTCACGTCGTGGGTTCGATGCACGAGCGCAAGGCCCTCATGGCCGACCTGGCCGACGGCTTCATCGCCCTCCCGGGCGGGTTCGGCACGCTGGACGAACTGGCGGAGGCACTGACCTGGAGCCAGCTCGGGCTCCAGGCGAAGCCGGTGGTGCTGCTCGACGTCGATGGGTTCTGGGAACCGCTGGTGCGCTTCTTCGACGCGGCCGTCGAGCACGGCTTCGTCCGCCCCGCTCACCGGCTGCTGGTGCAGCGGACCTTCACCGTCGACGAGGCGATCGCGCTCGCCACCAGCCCGGTGCCCGAGACGCCTCACAAGTGGCTCGACCGCGACGGCGCCCGCTGAGATACCGCCGGCGCCGTGCGTGCGGGTTCAGAGAGCCGCAAGACAGGCGATACAGGACGACAACGGACGCCACACCCACCGGAAATGAACGTCTTCTAGACAACTACCTGAC
>DASTFY010000012.1:0-3165 GCA_035719525.1 Acidimicrobiales bacterium | reverse complement strand
GACGGGGCGGCCGAGGACTCGGTCCCCCGCCTCTCGATCGACCTCGATCAGCTGATCGACCAACTCGAGGACGGCGAGGTCGAGGTCCCGCCGGACTTCGAACCGCCAACGCCGGACCAGATCGACCGGCCCTGCCTGAGCGGCGTGCTGGAGCACCTCGTGAGGGTGGGAGCCCTCGAGGAGGGCGACCTGATTCTCTGGTACTCGGGTGTGAACAACGGCGACTCTGGGCCGGTGGTCGACGCGGTGGACGCCATCTTCGCCGAGGGCGACTGCCTCAAGAACTAGTCGGGCTGCCGGCCACCGGCCCGCCGGCGCCCGGCGCGTCGGGTCGCCACACGAAGCTGAAAGCGCCCTTCTCCTCGTCCAGCTCGAGATCCGGTTGGTGGACGCCGTGGTGGTCCTCGTAGGCGTTGACCACGGCGGCGGGCTCGCCCTCCTGGACGACGACCCCGTCCTCGAGCCACAGGCATCGGTCGGAGAGCGTCTTGAGCTCGCCGTGGGTGTGGGAGACGAACACCACGGTCGTGTCGTCCTCCATGAGCTTGAGGATCTTCTCCGCGGAGCGGAACCGGAACTCGGCGTCGCCCGCGGCAAGCACTTCGTCGATGAGGATGATCTCCGGGTCCATGAAGACGGCGACCGAGAAGGCCAGCCGGGTGAACATCCCGTTCGAGTAGGTCCGGATCGGCCGGTTGATGGCGTCGCCGAGGCCGGAGAACTCGATGATCTCCGGCGTCTTCTCGCGGATCTCGGACAGCTCCATCCCGGCGAGGAGGCCACCGAGCTTGATGTTCTCGTGGCCACTCAGCTGGAAGTTGAACCCGACCCCGAGCGAGAGCAGCGGCGTGACGCGGCCGTGCAGCGTGATCCGCCCACTGGTTGGCCGCAGGATGCCGGCCAGGGCGCGCAGGATCGTCGACTTGCCGGACCCGTTGGGACCGACCATGCCGAGCACCGACCCTCGGGGAACCTCGAAGGAGACGCCCTGCACCGCGTTGACCGTCTCGGTCGACCTCTTCCGCCGGCGCAGGTTCTGCATGCTGCGGACCAGGGTCGGCTCGGACTCCACCCACGTCTGGTACGTGATCCGGAGGTCCTCGACCCGGATGGCGATGTCGTCAGAGTCGGACGGCAAAGTCGCGCTCCTTGGCGAGGAACCCCGCCAGCCCGACGACGAGTGCCGCTACGGCCCAAGCCGCTGCCCACGCGAGGTAGCGCTGAGAGGGCCAGTCGGCCGACAAGGCGTCGTCGAGGGCGGCGTAGTACGGGAAGAGGGGGTTGAAGGCGAGGAAGGGGCGGAGGTGCTCGGGGATCTCCTGCACCGTGTAGATGACGGGCGTCACGAAGAGCCACAGGCGGGTGAGGTAGGTGAGGAAGTTGGTGGTGTCGCGGAAGTAGACCGTGAGCGCCGCCATGGCGAGGCTGCAGCCGTAGACGAACGCGGTCAGCAGCAGGAGGATCACCGGGACCGCGAGCAGGTGGATCCCGAACGGCTGGCGGAGGACGGCCCGCACCACCAGCAGGACGACCAGCGTGGGCATGAGCGTCACCACCCCGCTCATCAGCGAGGTGGTCGGGAAGACGCCGCAGGGCACCGGGGTGTTGAGGAGCATCCGGGAGTTGGCGAGCACCGAGGTCGCTCCCGAGGTGATGCCGCTGGCGACGTACTGGAAGATGAACACCCCCATGACGATGTGGGCGATGACCAGCCTGGCGTGCTCTTCGGTGCCCGGAGGCTGCATCACGGTGCGGACCAGCATGTAGACGCCCGCCATCATCAGGGGACCGAGGACCAGCCACGCCTTGCCGAACGTGGTGTCGTAGTGCTGGGCCTTCAGGCGGGTGCGAGTCAGGTAGCTCAGGAGCCTGCGCCGGCTCCACATCTCCCTCGCGTAGCGTGCCAGCGACGGCGGGGGCTCGCCGTCGCCGTAGATGGTGGCGAGTTCGACGGAGGAGGTGATGTCCATGACAACACCAGCATGGCGGACGGCTCGGTCGACGTGCCAGCCCCATGGTGGGGGTCTCCTCGGCCACCCGTCGCTGCGTTCCGCGGCGCGTGGCGCCGCTCGTTGACCGAGCGCCCCGCTCTGGCGCCTCGCGACGTGGACGCGGCGGCGCTCCGGCGAATGGCGCGCGACCAGCTCGCCGAGCTCGCCGCCCTTCGCTGGCGTCCGATCCCGCGGTTGGCCCTGGCCGTGGACCGCCGGGTGCAGCGCCTGGCTCGCCTCGTCGGCACCCCGGTGGTCGGCGAGGCCGCGGCGCGGCTGACATTGCTGGGCGTCGGGCTCACGGTCGGTCGAGCGCACCGGGAGCAGCGTCGCGCCGACCTCGACCGTGCCGTCGAGGCCCTCGCTCCGGCCCCCACCGATCGACGGCGGACCGTCATCGTCGTCCAGGAGTCCACCGACTCGGTGGGCCTTCCACCGTTCCTCGATCCCGACGAGGTCCTGGTGGCTCGTCCGGTCGGCGACGAGGTGATCGCCGCGGCCGTCGACCGGGTCGTCGCCGGCGTCACCGGCGACCTCGTGTGCCTCCTTCACCCCTCCTGTGAGCCGCTGGAGCCCGGCTGGCTCGATCGACTGGCGGCCCGGCTCGACGGCGACGTCGTGGCCGCCGTGCCGCAGGCCGTCCATCCCGAGCGCCGGCTGCGGTCCAGGACGCCTCACGACCTCCGGGTTCGCCACCTGGGCGTCGAGGTGGAGGTGGACGACGGTGCGCCCGCCCTGGTGGCCATCGGCGCGGGCGGGCGGCCGTCGGCGCCGGAGCTGGTGGGTGGCGGGGTCGTCGCCGCCGTCGGCCCCTGCCTGGTCGTGGACCGGGAGGCGTACCTGGCCGCCGGAGGACTCGGGTCCTATGAGGGCCTCGACGTCGCCATCGCGGCGCTGTGCAGCCGGCTGGCCGATCACGGCGGCCGCACGGTCGCCGTGCCCGAGGCGGTCGTGCTCGACCGTCGACCGGTGCGGTCCCGGGCGGCGCTGGTGCGCCCGGTAGACACCTCCGGCGCCGACTGGCGCCGGTTGCTGGACGAACAGGGTCCGGCGCTGCGTCGGCAGGTGCCCGGGGAGGGTGATCGCCTGACGGTGGCGGTGAGCACCGCGGCGCTCCCGCGCGAGCGCGGCCGGTGGGGGGATTGGGAGCTGGCCTCGGCCCTGGCGCGCGCGT
>DASTFY010000011.1:0-5864 GCA_035719525.1 Acidimicrobiales bacterium | reverse complement strand
GCTCGTCAACCGGGGCTGGATCCCGCTTGAGGACAACGTCGGCACGGAAGCCTCGATCCCGCCGCCCCCGGCCGGCCGGCTGACGGTGTCCGGACGGGTGCGAGCCGGCCAGCACCGGGGACGCTTCTTCAGCCCGACCGATCCCGCCGACGGCCGGCTGCGCCAGCTCTACCGCGTCGACGTGGACCGCATCGGTGAGCAGGTCCCCTATCTCCTCCTCCCGGCCTACGTGGAGCTGATCTCCACGGTGCCGCCACCGTCGGAGCAGGACACCCAGCCCGTTCCGGTACCCGCGCCCGCGCTGGACGAGGGACCGCACCTCTCCTACGCCGGCCAGTGGATGGTCTTCGCCGGCTGTGCCATCGGCGGATGGATCCTGGTCGTGCGCCGGACGGCGCGGTCCGGGACCTCAACCGGGAAGGGCGAGACGCCGGCGGACGGACCAGGGGGCGACCCGGAACAGCGCCGCCATCGTGCGCGCCACGTCTGACGCGGACGCCGTGCCCGAGAGGTAGGGCGACCAACGCTCGACCGGGAGCGAGAAGAACGCGTCGAAGAACGCCCGCATGTCGCTCGCCGGCATGGCCAGGAGGCGCATCAGGCCGAACTGCTCGAGGTGGCGGGCGCGTCGCCGGTCCGGCGGCCACACCGCCCGCCACGCCGCTTCCGACAGCAGCGCCGGCCCGGCGGGCCGATCGAGGTGGGCCCGGATGACGGCGGCTACCACGGGCGCCACCCGCAGCCCCGCCGCCACCGAGTAGCCCGTGGCCGGGTGCACCAGGCCGGCCGCGGCGCCGGTGGCCGCCGCCGGCTGCTCCGGCGGCACGCGAGCGCCCACGGGGATAAGGACGTTCTCTTCGACGGCGCCTGCTTCGGGCTGGGCGCCAATTCGCGCCAGGCGGGCGTGCAACCGGCGGCGCAACTCGGCCCGGCCCAGCGCGGACCACCGAGCGAGCGACGTCTCCTCGGCCAGGAAGCAGCCGGAACCGAGATCCATGGCGTAGAGGAACGTGGGGTGGCGGTCGTCGTCACCCGCCTCGATCCCCGCAGGGGACCAGTCCATCAGGGTGCAGCTTCCAGGCGGCACGGGCGGCGAGGAGAAGCGGCCGACCATGCCGTAGGCGGCCTGAAAGGCGGCGGGCGGGCCCACCTTCGCCAACAGCGTCCCCCCGGCTCCACCGGCGTCGACCGCGAGGTGCACGTCGACGTGATGGCCGCTCTCCAGCAGCACCCGGCTCCCCCACGAGAAGTGCTGCGCGCCGACGGCGACCCCGGCCATGGTTCGCCCCCCGCCCCGAACGAGCTGGTCGCTCATCTGTCGGTGGAGCGACGCGTTGTCGAGCACGCCGTACGGGCGCGCCAGCGTATGGTCCCGATCCCCCACCACCCGCACCGTCGGCCACGAGGCCCTCACCGTCGACGCCAGGCCCAACGGTCGGAGCTCGTCGAGCCAGCACCCGTAGGTGTTCGACCACACCCGGCTGGGGTCGGGCGCCACCAGCACGGTGTCGAGGCCCCGCCGGGCACAAGCGGCCGCCATGGCACACCCGGCCGGGCCCGCGCCCACCACCGCGACATCGGCGTCGAGCTGGCTCCCCACGCCCGCTCTCTAGCACCTGCGGCTGGACCTACCATCCGTCGCGTGCGCCAACTCAGCGGCATCGACGTCAGCTTCCTCAACATGGAGACACCCACGGTCTTCGGGCACGTGTCGTCGCTGAACATCTACGACCCCACCACGGCCCCCGGCGGAGCGGGGCTCGACGTGACGAAGCAGATCATCCTGGAGCGCATGGACCAGCTGGTCCCCTTCCGCCGCCGCCTGGTGGAGGTGCCACTCGGGCTGGATCTGCCCTATTGGGTGGAGGATGACACCTTCGACATCGATTTCCACGTCCGCCACCACGCTGTCGCCCCACCCGGCACGCCCGAGCAGCTGGCGGACGCCGTGTCACGCATCGTGTCCCGCCCACTCGATCGCAGCCGGCCGCTGTGGGAGCTGTACGTGATCGAGGGGCTGGAAGGCGGCCGCATCGCCCAGCTCACGAAGGTGCACCACGCCACCATCGACGGCGCGTCCGGCGCGCTCATGCTGGCCGCGCTCCTGGATGCCGATCCTGACGTGCGGCCCACCGGCGTGCCGGCCACCTGGGAGTCGGAGCCGGTGCCGAGCGACGCCGAGCTCCTGCAGCGCACCTGGGGCGAGTACTTACGCCGGCCCGAGAAGTTCCTGCGCCAGAACCTGAGGATGATCCGCGAGCTGGCCGCCTCCACGGGCAACGGTGGCCTGCGGGCCCTCGCCGACCTGGTCGCCCAGCCGCTGCCGGGCCGGATCGGCGTGCTCATGCGGGGACGGTTGCGCAGCGGCTACGGGTCCGAGGTCGACCACCCGCCGCCGCTTCCACCCACCCAGGCTCCCCGCACGCCCTTCAACCGGCCCATCACCGCGCACCGGCGGCTGGCGTACACCACCGTGCCGCTGGACGATGCCAAGGCCGTGCGGCGCGCGCACGGTTGCACGTTCAACGATGTCGTCATGGCGTTGTGCTCGGGCACCCTGCGCCGCTACCTCATGAAACACGACGCACTGCCGGCCGAGCCGCTCATCGCGTTCGTCCCCGTGAGCATCCGCGCCGGGACGGAGGGCGACACGTACCAGAACCGGGTGTCGGGCTTGCTGGCCAGCCTGGCCACGGACGAGGCCGACCCGGCCCACCGACTTCGCCTCGTCCAGCAGTCGATGACCGCGGCCAAGGGCAGCTTCGCCGCCATCCCGGCCGAAACCCTGCAAGACTTCGCGCAGTTCGCGCCGCCGGCGGTGGCGGCGCGGGCGATGCGGATGTACAGCCGGCTGCGCATCGCGGACCGGATGAACCCGCCGTTCAACCTCATCATCTCCAACGTGCCCGGGCCCCCCTACCCCCTGTACTCAGCCGGCGCACGGCTGGAGCACTTCTACCCGGTGTCCGCCATCGCCGACGGCCAGGGCCTCAACATGACCGTGCAGAGCTACGACGGCAACCTCGACTTCGGCTTCATCGCCTGCCGCGAGCTGGTGCCCGACGTTTGGGACCTCACCGACTACCTGCACGAGTCGATGCAGGAGCTGCTGGCGACGGTGTGATCAGCGAGCCGTCTCGAACGGCATGCCGCGGAGGTGCGCGGCGTCGTTGTAGCGCACGAGCTGCCAACGGCCGGGGCGGAGCCGGAACAGCTCGGTGATGGCCGTGTTGAGGGTGCGCAGCTCGAACAGGCCGGATCCGGGGAGGCGCAGGAGGGTACGGAACGCGGTGTCGACCACCCCGCCATGACAGACGATCACGATGGTCTCTCCGTCGTGAGCGCTCGTGATGCGATGGAGCGCCTGCCCCACCCGATGGTGGAACTCAGCCAGGCTCTCCCCACCGGGGAAGCGGATGCCGTGTGGGTCGCCCTCCCAGTCAGGCATCCCGTGGCGGTCGAGGTAGGTCTCGAAGCTGATGCCGTCGTACTCGGGGCCAGGGTCGTGCTCCCCGACCTCCGGATCGATGGTGACCGCCAGCTCACCGAGGGCAGGGGCGATGAGCTCGGCGGTCTCGATCGCCCGGGCGAAGCTGCTGGCGATGAGGACATCAGCGACAATCTCGCCGGTGCTGGCCAGGCGCTCGGCCAGCGCCTCGGCCTGCTTGCGCCCCAACGGGGACAGCCCACTACAGGTGCGATGGCCGCCGATCACCCTGGCCACGGTGGAGTTGGACTCACCGTGGCGGATGAGCACGAGGCGGGTCATGGCGACCAGCGTGGCAGATGCGGTGCCGTTGGCGCCGGCCACGTCCGGCCACAATGGCCGCGTGATCCACGTCCGCGTCGTGAGCACGCCCGAGCTGCTCGAGCCGATGTTGCGCCGCGTCGAGGCGGACGACGCGGTGGTCAACATCGTGGTCGTAGAGGGCGTCTGCCGCCGGCCCTACGGCCATCTCGTGCTGCTCGACGTCACGGAGGAGGCCGCGCACCAGCTCCTGGACGCTCTCGAGCAGCTCGGGTTGACCGAATCCGGCAGCGTGGCGCTGGAGCACGCACCGTTCACGGTCTCGCGCGCGGCGGAGCAGGCCGAGGCGGTGACCCCGGGGCACCCCGAGGAGGCGGTGCTCTGGGACGAGGTGCTGGTGCGAGCGCGCTCGGATGCCACGCTGACCCTGAGCCTCGTGGTCTTCATGGTGATCGCCGCCGTGATCGCCGCCGTCGGCATCCTCACCGACTCCCCGATCCTCATCGTGGGGGCGATGGTAGTGAGCCCCGACTTCAACCCCATCAGCGCCCTCACGGTGGCGTTGTTCCTGGGCCTGCGGCGGCTGGCGGGGCAAGCCGCGGCGACGCTGGCATGGGGTTTCCTCTTCGCCGTCGCCGCCACCATGGTCCACACCTTCGTCGTCGAGGCCATAGACCGGGTCCCCGAGGTCTTCGCGTTCACCAGCGCATCCTCACGTCGTTCATCAGCCGGCCCAACGGCTTCAGCGCCGTCGTGGCGCTCATGGCCGGCACGGCCGGGGCCCTCTCCATCATGGAGTCGAAGGCCGCCACGCTGGTCGGGGTGTTCATCTCCGTCACGACCATCCCGGCGGTCGCCGCCATGGGCGTGCACCTGGCGGCCGGCAACTCGGAACGGGCCTGGGGGGCGACCCTTCAGCTCGTGATCAACACCTCGTGCCTGCCCGGCGCGGCGGCTCAGGTCAGCTTCTCGACGAAGGACTCGAGCTGGCGCAGGTTCCGGCACTCGTAGACCCCGTCGGTGTGGATGCCGTACTCACTGACGATGGAGTCACCGGTGTTCCAATAGCTACGTGGCTCCGGATTGAGCCAGTAGACGTGCCTGGCCTTGTGCCGCATCTCCCGTACCACCCAGCTCTGGGCGGCGTGGTAGTTGTTGCGGGCGTCGCCGAGCAGCAAGATCGTCGTCTTGGGCCCGACGTCTTTCCCGTAGCGCTCCCAGAACACCTCGAAGGCGTGGCCGTAGTCCGAGTGGCCGTCCACCCAGACCACGTCGGCTTCCGTGTTGACGCGATGGACGGCCTCGGTGATGTCCTCCACGCCCTTGAAGAACTCGGTCACCTCGTCGATGCCGTCGATGAACACGAAGGAACGGACCTTCGAGAACTGGCCCTGGATGGCGTAGACGAGCATCAACGTGAACCGGGCGAACGCGGCGACGGAGCCGGAGATGTCGGCCACCACCATCAGCTCGGGCTTGGCCGGGCGTGGGTACTTGAACTTGGGCTCGGCGGGCACGCCGCCGTAGGAGAGCGAGTGGCGCACGGTGCTGCGGAAGTCGAGCGGCCCCTTACGGCCGTGGCGGCGCTTGCGGGCGAGCCGGGCCGCCAGCTTGCGGGTGAGCGGATACAACGCCTTGCGCAGCGCCGCCATCTCCTCGCGTGAGGCGTGCATGAAGTCGACGTCCTCGGGCAGCGGCTTGCGCAGGGTCTTGGCCATGGCCTCCACGCCGCGGTCGGCCACCAGCCGCCGGCGGATCTCGGCCTCGATCTCCTGGCGGAAGGCGTCGATGCGGCTCTGGTACTCGTCCTGCTCGAGGCGCTCCTCCAGCGGAGTCAGCTCGCCGCCGACCTGCTGGCGTGAGGCCTCCATCAATGTGTCGAGCAGGCGCTCCAGGTCCAGGTTCCGCAGCGTCCGGTAGAGGTAGTACGTGCCGCCGACCGGCCGTCCCGGTTCCATGCCGGCGTAGCGGCTCACCGCCTGGCGGGCGAGCGCGCGCAGCATCGCCTCGTCGCCGTTCATCAGAGCCTGGTAGAGGAGTTGGGCCAGCTCCTCGGGCGTGAGGCTCTCCATGCCCCCGGCCGCGCCCCGCCCCTCCCCCTGCTGGAGCTGGTCCT
>DASTFY010000010.1:0-5424 GCA_035719525.1 Acidimicrobiales bacterium | reverse complement strand
TCGCGCGCGCTCGGGGCGAGCTCGACGAGGAAGCGGTCGCCGCGATCGTCGACCAGCTCCAGAACTGAGCCCCGGTGCGCCGCTCCCCCACTCTGCCGATGCTGATCTGCGCGCTCGTGATGGTGGGCTGTTCGGGTGGCGACGATGCCGCCACGCCGGACTCGTCTTCTCCTCCCACGATCGACACCGCGACGACGACGGTGCCTACTGACCGAGGCGGCACCGACGGAACCCCGAGCGGTCCGCTGGCCTTCACCGGCGCCGGCCCCTACCCCGTCGGGACGCTCGAGATCGACGCCCCCAACGGACCGGTCACCGTCTGGTATCCGGGCGAGCCCGGCAGCGAGGCCGGCCTGGCGCCCGCCACCTACGACCTGCGGACCTACCTCCCGCCGGCCGACCAGGCCAAGGTGGCCTCGGCCGAAGGGGTCGTGCACACCATGGACGCCTACGCCGACCTGCCCGGGGCCGAGCCCCTGGGGGCGCCCTTTCCCCTGGTGCTCTTCAGCCACGGCTTCTGCGGCTACCGCCAGCAGTCGTCATTCCTGACCACGACCATCGCCTCCTGGGGATTCGTGGTGGCGGCACCCGAGCACCGCGCCCGTGACCTCACCTCCTGTCTGACCGGGACCATCGGCCAGGGGGCCTCCACCGACGTCGAGGATCTGCGGGCGACCATCCCCGTGATGGAGGGTGCGAACCTGCGCGACGAGGGACCGCTGGCCACGATCGTCGACACCAGCCGTGTCGCCATCGTCGGGCATTCGGCCGGGGGCGGCGCCGCCATACAGATGAGCGCCGACCCGGCCGTGACTGGCATCGTCGCGCTGGCCGCGGGGCACGGTCCCCCGCCGCCGGCCAAGCCGGCGCTCTACGTCGCCGGGGAGTCCGACGTGATCGCTCCTGCGGCCTCGATCGAGCAGTGGTGGAATGCCTCGGTCCCCTCCCCCAAGCAGCTCGCGGTCCTCGGCGGCGTCTCCCACCTGGGCTTCATGGACGCCTGCGCCATCGCCGCCGACGAGGGTGGCATCTTCCAGATCGCAATGGATGCCGGCATCGCCGTCCCCGAGGTGGTCTCGGGTCTCTACACCGAGGGTTGTGCGCCCGAGCACACCCCGGCCCAGGCCGCCTGGCCGGCGATCCGCCACCTGACCGTGGCGCAACTGCGAGCGGCGTTCGGGATCGATCCCGTCCCCGTCGGCTTGGACGCCTCCGTGTCGGACGCCTACGAAGGCCTCTCCGTCCGCCTAGAGACCGCCTGACCGACCCCCGTCACCGACCCCGCCGGTTGCCGTTCGTGGCCGATCTCCCCGCGTCAGTTGCGGTCAAATCGGCCATGAACGCGGGGTGGCCGCGCCGCGCCGTGGACCCGGTGCGTCCGGCGCGGCCGGCGCACCGCCGCGCGACGTGACGCATTGCCGAGCGAAGCGAGTAGGAGCCAGCCGAAGCGAAGCGGAGGATGGCGACGAAGAGATTGCCGAGCGAAGCGAGTAGGAGCCGGCCAAAGCGAAGCGGAGGCCGGCGACGAAGACACAGCGGAGGCCGGCGACGAAGACCAGCGACTACGGTCGGGCGCCATGGTCGTCGCGGCACCGCTCCCCCACCGGAGCCTGCCGGCCGAATGAACACCCGTACCGGCCGGCTCATCCTCGGGTTGCTGGCCTTCGTCCTCCTGTTCCTCATCACGGTGGCCGTGTCGGTCCCCAAGATCGAGAACGACCTGACCAGCGACGTCGAGCAGCAGCTCAGCGTCGCTGGCATCACCGGCGTAGCCGTCTCCTTCACCGGCCGGGACGGAACCATGACCGGTCCGGCAGTTTTGCGCGACCCGTCACTCGCCGCGGTGACGGATCGCTCGGGCATCCGTTCCCTCGAGTACGCGTCAATCGAAGCGGTCGTGGTCAGCCCGACCACGTCGGAGGCCCCGCCGACGACGGTGGAGGTCACCACGACCGTGGCCGAGACCACGACCACCGTGGCGCCGACGACGACGGCCGCAACGACCACCGTCCCGCCGACGACCGCCCCCGCCGTGCAGGTCGACACCACCGCGACTGTCGCCGGACAGACCATCACGCTGTCGGGCGCAGTCGCCTCGGACGCCCAGGCTCAAGTGCTGCGCGATGCCGCCACCGTCGCATTCGGGCTGCAGGGCACCGTCGTGGACGAACTCTCGGTCGACGCGCAGACGGCCCCGCCCGAGATCGATCAGGCGATCAATGGACTGGCGGCGTTCATCAACGGCGCCGGCCCCGCGCTGCTCGACGGCAGTGGCCAGCTGCAGAACCGCGCCCTCGATGTCACGGGCGAGGCCTTCAGCGCAGCCGCGGCCGCCTCCTTCAACCAGGCGCTCGCCGCGGCCGGCAGCCAGTACGGGGTGACGGTCAACGGAACCGTCGGCCCCGGACCGAGCGCTCCGGACGATCTTCAGCCCTCGCTCACGGCCTTGGCCGGTCGTTCCGGCATCAACTTCGCCGCCGGGTCCGCGGAACTCGACGAACGGTCTCAAGTCGTGCTCAATTCGGCGGCGGAGACGATCAAGCAGGTGCCCGGAGTGCCGGTGCAGATCGTGGGCTACACCGACAGCGACGGCGCGACAGATGCCAACCTGGCCTTGAGCCAGTCCCGGGCTGACGCCGTCAAGGCGTACCTCGTAGAGCGCGGCGTGGCCGAGGGCGACCTCACGGCGCTCGGCCAGGGCGAGGCCGACCCGATCGCGCCCAACGACACGCCCGAGAACAAGGCCAAGAACCGCCGCATCGAGTTCATCGTCCAGGGGAGCTGACCCATGCTGTACGTCGCCGGAGAGATCCTGCTGTGGATGGCGCTCGCGTTCGTTCTGGGCCTGCTCCTGGGCTGGTTCGTGTGGGGCTACCGGTCTCGATCGGAGGCCGAGCGGGCCGAGCGTGAGGTGCAACACCGTGTGGGCGAAGCGCAGCAGGACGCGGTCCAGGCCCAGGCTCAGGTGCAGGAGCTGTTGGCCATCCGCGCCCGCGACACCGAGACCATCGCCCGGCTGCAGGCGACCGCGGCGGCTGGCGCGGCGGCCGCCGCCGCTGGTCCGTCCGAGACGGCGATGCTGCGCCAGCAGGTGGCGGACCTGGAGACCCGTCTGGCGGCCGCCACCGAGGAGCGGAGCGAGGCCGAGCAGCGCGCCGGCGCGGCGGAAGACATCCTGGAGGACCACGAGGGCTGGACTCCCGTCGGCGAGGTCCCCGGCATGGAGCAGGCCCAGGAGCAGCTCGGCAAGCCCGTGGTCCTCGACGACCTCAAAATGGTCGAGGGCATCGGACCCGACATCGAAGAAGTCCTACAGGCCGCCGGCATCACGAACTGGGCCAAGCTGGCCGCCGCCGAGCCGGCCCAGCTGCGCGCCGCGCTGGACGCCGGCGGACCGCAGTACGCGGTGCACGATCCCAGCACCTGGCCCCAGCAGGCGGTGTTGGCGCTGGGCGGACACTGGGAGGCCTTGCGGACGATGCAGGACGGTCTGAGGACCGGCCGCGGCCAGCCTGAGCCGACCGGGTAGTCGCGCTCTCGATCACGCGCGGGCTGGGTCGACCGGCACCTTTCCGGCGGCGCGCGCGGCGTCGATCTTGGCCGTCGTGAGTCGCCGGCTGGCGAAGGCCAGCAGGGCCAGGTTCCCGACCAGGGCGACGATGTAGGGCAGGCGCAAGGCCAGCTCGCGGCTTCCGAAGCCGTCCGCGACGGCGACGATCAGACCACCGAGCAACGAGCCGATGGGCATCATCCCCCAGGCCAGGAAACGGTAGACACTGTTGACCCGACCGAGCAGTTGGTCAGGGATGATCGCCTGGCGGAGCGACACGGTGATCACGTTCCACATCGACCCCAGCCCCGCCTCGATGGCGAAGGCCACCCACACCACCTGCCAGCTCGAGGTCAGGGCCAGGGCCAGCGAGCTGAGCGCGCCCCCCACCATGGTCAGGGCGAGGGACGGTCCGGCGCCGAGGAACTGGCTCACCCTGGGTGCGGCCAGGCTGCCCACGATGCCGCCGATGGCCGCACCGGTCCCGATGAGGGCGAAGGTCGTGGCGGAGGCACCCAGGACCTCCTGGCTGTAGAGGACCAGCGTGGCGTAGAGCATCATGCCGATGGCGTTCATCAGCCCGAGGATGATCGCCATCGGCCACAGCAGCTCATGCCCGCGCAGCCAGCGCACTCCCTCGGCCAGTTCGTGCCGCCACGACCGCTGCTCGGCCGCCTCGGTCCGTGGGGCCCGGAACTGGCCGGCGATCAGGAACACCAGGCCGGCGGCCACCGCGAACGACCCGGCGTCGACGAAGAACGGCAACGCGAAGGCCACCGAGAGCAGGAAGCTACCCACCACGGGCCCGGCGAAGGTGTTGGCCACCATCTCGGCGCTCCACATCCGCCCGTTGGCCCGCTCCAGCAGAGTGGCGTCGACAAGGGCCGGCATCAGCGTCTGGCCACAGTTGTCCCGCAGCACCTCGGCCATGCCGAGCAGCAGCGTCGCGATGAGGAGCACGGCGTACAACCAGGAGCGGGTGCCGACCACCGAATCGAGTGCATCGGCCCCGGGCAGGCTCCCGCTGGCGCCGGCGACGACGAGCGCCACCACCAACGTGAGCACCGCTCGCAACGAGTCGCACACCACCATCGCCTTGCGCCGGTCCACCCGGTCGGTGATGACGCCGGCGGGCAGGCTGAACACCAACCACGGCAGCCGGTTGGCCATCGACACCAGGCCGATCAGCAGCGGGTTGCGGGTGATGGCCGACGCCAGCCAGGGATAGGCGATCATCCCCATCCCGTCACCCAGGTTGGAGATGACGCTGGCGGAGAAGAGCTTCCAGTAGCTCGATCCGAGCCGGGCGCGTGTCGGCGCGGTCACGGCTCTTCCCTGGCGGGAAGCACGCCGCGGGCGGTCGGGTAGACGCCGGCGACGAAGCCGAACACCACGGTGCCGCCACGAGGCAGCCTGGTGAACTCCGCGGCCAGCTCCGCCACCCGCTCGGCGAAGGCGTCGGCCTGCTCCGTCGTGATGCGGGCATGGCGGCGGGTGAACCCACCACCGCACCCCTCCACGTGCGGGATCTGCTCGTTCAACGCCTCGGCCAGCATCCCGCCCATCGGGTGCTCCGGTGTGAGCGGCACGGTGACGTGGATCGTGCGTCCGGTCCGACCGTAGAACGACTCGGTCAACGCCCGCACCTGACGGGTGCGCACCACCTGCAGCAGACCGGTCCGCAGCAGCACCTCGACGTGGTGGGCCACAGTGCCCTTCGGCTTGGACAGCGCGACCGACAACTCCGTGATGGTGGCGGCCCGGTCGAGCACCAGGTCGAGGATGGCCAGCCGGGTCCGCTCGCCCAGCGCCTTCAGCTGCTCGGGACGGTCCGCGACGACCTCGTCGGCCAGCTCGTAATCCGGTGCTACCAG
>DASTFY010000009.1:0-2773 GCA_035719525.1 Acidimicrobiales bacterium | reverse complement strand
GACCGTGTCCGACTTGTAGTGCTTGGCGTTGGACTGCTGGATGCGGGGTGGCATCAGGTTGTCCTCGTCGCCGGAGATGAACAGCAGCGGGGCCCGGTCGGTGTTGTCGTAGTCCACCCAGGTCCCCTGGTGGCCGGGCTCGAGGTTGGCCAACACGCTGTCCCAGAGGATGCGACCCGAGGCGGGCACGTGGTAGCGCTCGTAGGTCTCCCGGGACCGCTCAGGGGTGAAGGTGTTGGTGAAGGCGTACGTCCACTGCTCCAGCGAGTAGCCCACCGCCTTGTGGTGGTTGGCCGGGTTCTTGAGCACCGGGAAGGTGGACTTGATCTGCGTGGCCGGGACCACCCGCACTCCCTCCGTGGGTGCGGAGTTGATGGCCACGCCGGCGGCGCCGTAGCCGTGGTCGAGCAGGATCTGGGTGAACGCCCCACCCGCCGAGTGCCCGATCAGGATCGGCGGCGTCGAGATGTCGGTGACGACGGCCTCCAGGTGATCGATGAGGTCCGGCACCCGCAGGTCGACGACGGGCGTCGGATCGGCGTTGAGCGCCTCGACCTCGACCTCGAAGCCCGGATAGGCGGGGGCGAGCACGGTGTAGCCCTTGGCCTCGTAGTGGTCGATCCAGTCCTCCCAGCTCCGAGGCGTGACCCAGAAGCCGTGGATGAGGACGATCGTGTCGGGTGCGGTGGTGGTCATCGGATGGTCCCTTGCCGTGGACGGTTGCGTCACGCCATGGTCCCCACCAGGGGTCCGGCATCGAATCCGGAGGAACGCGTAGTCCATACTCATTCGATGTCGGCGTCGTTGGTGGACCGCGTCGAGGAGCGGGCGGCGATCGAGGGCCTCATCGCCGGGGTGCGCACCGGCCGGAGCGGCGCTCTCGTCCTGCTCGGTGACGCCGGCATCGGCAAGACCGTCTTGATCGACTTCGCGACCGGCGCGGCCGACGATCTCCAGGTCGTCCGGACGATCGGCGTGGAGGCCGAGTCGACCTATCCGTTCGCGGCCTTGCACCGCCTTCTCGCCCCCTTCCTCGACGGCGTGGCCCGCCTTCCGGACGGGCAGCGCCAGGCCCTCGACGTCGCCTGGGGACGAGCGACGGGGCCTCCGGCCGAACCGTTCCTGGTGGGCCTGGCCACCCTCTCCCTGCTGGCAGAGGCGGCCACCGAGACGTCCGTGCTGGTGTGCGTCGACGACGCCCAGTGGCTGGATCGGGAGTCATTGGCCGTGCTCGCGTTCGTGGCCCGACGCGTCGAGGCCGAAGGGCTCCTCGTGCTCTTCGCGGCACGGGAGGGCGCCGGCGACCTCACTGCCCTCGACGGGATCCCCTCGAAGGTGGTCGGCGGCCTCGATCGGGCCGACGCGCTGGAACTGCTGCACCGCGTGGTCGACGGGGCCCTCGACGCCGCCACCGCCGATCGCGTCGTCACCGAGACCGCCGGCCACCCCCTGGCCATCGCCGATCTGGGGGCGGAGCTGTCATCGCATCCGGTCATCGACGCCGTGACCTCGGTCGAGCCGCTCCCGCTCGGTAGCCGGTTGGAAGCTCACTACCTCACCCAGATCCGGGGACTCCCGGAGGAGACCCAGGCCTGGCTCCTCCTCGCCGCCGCCGAACCCACGGGCGACCTGGCCGGCATCACGGGGGCGGCGACGACGACGGGCCTCGGTCCGGACGCGGGCACGCCCGCTGAGCGCGCCGGCATCGTCCGAGTGGGGACTGACGTCCAGTTCCGCCATCCCCTGGTTCGCGCCGCGGTCTACGGCGGTGCCGCCAGCCGCGGACGGCGCCAGGCCCACCGGGCCCTGGCCGACGCAACGGTTCGCGGCACGGACATCGACCGGCGCACCTGGCACCTCGCCGCCGCGTCCGTCGGCCCGGACGAGGACGTCGCCGCCCAGTTGGAAGGCTCGGCGGGCCGGGCCCGGGAACGGGGAGGGTTCGCGGCGACGGCCGCAGCGTTGGCCCGCGCCGCTGAGCTCACCCCGGACAGCGCGGCCCGGTCCCGGCGCCTCCTCGCCGCGGCGGACGCCGCGATCACGGCCGGATCACTCCTGACCGCCCGGACGTTGCTCGACAGGATCGACGGGGCCACGCTCGACGAGATCGGCCGGGGCCGGATGCTCCTGCTCAGCACCGATGTCGAGATCCAGACCGGCCAACCGGAAGCCTTCGCTCGCGCCACCGCCACCTGTCTCCGGGCGGCCGAGCTCCTCGCCGAACGCGACCGTGGCGGCGCCGAGGATGCGCTGGTCCGGGGCTGTCAGCTCCTCATCAACGCCGAGCACCTCCTTCAGGGCACCACCCCCGCCGAATTGGCCGAGGTCATCACCCAGGTCACTCGCCATGCCGGAACGCCCTCGCCCGCCGCCCTCGTGCTGGACGGCTACGTCGCGTTGGCCACCGAGGGTTACGAACGCGCCGTCCCCGCGCTTCGCCGGGCCGTCGCCGCCTGCCTGGCCGTCGGGGGCGACGACCGCAGTCTGTACCGCGACCTGCTCGGCGTGACCTTCTGCATGATGACCTGGGACGAGGACGCCCAGACCACGCTCCTGGGCCAGATGAATGATCGGGCCCGGTCGGTTGGAGCACTACGGGATCTCGACACGGTCCTCTACTGCCAATCGATGGAAGCCACGATCCTGGGCGACCTGACGGCCGCCGACCTGTTCCTCATCGACGGCCACCAGATGCGGTCCGCCCTCGGCGCCACCGCGACGCAGTGGGAGATCTACCGGCACCCGGAGCTGCTGGCGTGGCGGGGCGGTGACG
>DASTFY010000008.1:0-2463 GCA_035719525.1 Acidimicrobiales bacterium | reverse complement strand
GGCAGGAACTTGTACGGGGTGTGGGGCAGGAGGAGGTGCATGAAGTGCAGCGTCGGGTCCTCGCCCTCCTCGATCCCGGCGATCGTGTCGTCCACGCTCTGCAGCGAGAACATCGGCGGGGCGGCGAAACCGCCCGGCGGGACGGTCCCCCCGCCAGGCAGCGTCTCGGGCGGACCGGGCGGTGCGGTCGTCGTGGTGGTCGTCCGGGCTGCCTCGGCAGCAGCCTCCGGGTCCAGGCCGGCGGTGGTCGTCGGGGGCACCGCGGCGTCGGCCGCCACAGCCTCCTGGAACGTCGCCGCCGGCGCGGTCGCGTCGGGGTCGGGCGACACCATGGCCTGGTAGGTCTGGCGGGCGTCGGTCAGGAGCTGGCCCAGTCCGCTGGATGCACTGGCCGGCGCGGACGCCGGCGCCTCGGGGGCGGCCACCGCCCCGCCGTCCAGCAGCTCCCCGTCACACAGGTTGGTGGGGCAGAGGTGGGTGACCGACTCGATGACGTCGAGGTCGAACTGGCCACCCAACAGGGTGAACAGGCTCTCGGGGTACTCGCTGGCGATCGCGCTGCGCTCGCCGTCGGGCTGGCGGCCGGTGAGGATGGCGGGCACGGCGTAGGTCGTGAAGGTGGCCGCCGTGGTGGCGTTGCGGTACCAGACCCCGTCACCGGCGAGCTCGGCCAGGTTCGGGTAGAGGCGGCGGTCGATCTGGCCGTTGCGGTTGACGAGGGTCGACAGCGGCCACTCGTCGAACTGGAGCACGACGACCGAGGGCGGATCCTCGATCGGGGCGACCTCCGCGGCGGCCACCTCCTGGGACTCGAGCAGGTCTGAGGCCTGGCTGGTGGTCAGGAAGAGGCCCACGAACAGGAACGGCGAGATGGCCAGGTAGGCCAGCCAGGTCCGCACCCCGGCCCAGCGCCAGTACGCCAGGACGGCGACCACGCCGCCGACGGCGGCGAGGGCCACCAGCATCGGGCCCGACGCCACGTCCGCCGACTTGAGCGACTGGAGGCCGAAGAGCACGAAGAGGCCGCCGATGAACACGAGGTGGGCGACGCGCCGGGCCGATGCACCGGCCAGGCCGATCAGTTGCTCGACGGTCCACAGGACTGCGGCGGGCACGAGGGCGACGAGGACGGCGAAGGCGATGAGGTCGAACCGGTCAGCCTCCCGGTAGACGAAGAAGTCCGGGGCCTGGCCGAAGACGTCGAGCAGAGGCTGGGTGACGGCCAGTCCGCTGAGGGCGAGCAGCTCGGCGAATGAACGCAGGGCCTGCCGCCACCACGCCGGTGGGCGCGCCGCTTCAGCACGCTCCGTCCGCGGTTCCGCCATGGCTGCATCTTGTCCGAAACCGACGTCAGTGAGGGGTCGGGGTGAGCGGCGAGGCGGCCTCAGGTGAAGCGGGGATCGTCCAGCAGACGGCCGAAGGCCTCGGCCGACACCGGGGGCGCCCAATGATGGCCCTGGGCCAGGTCGCAGCCCTGGGCCTGCAGCGCTTCGGCCTGCGCTTGGGTCTCGACCCCCTCGGCGATGGACACCAGGCGCAGGGCCCGGGCGAGGTCGATCATCGAGGCGACGATGGCCGTGTCGACCCGGTTGGTGCCGATCCCGGCCACGAAGGACCAGTCCAGCTTCAGGGCGTGCACCGGGAACCGTCGGAGGTAGAGCAGGGACGAGTAGCCGGTCCCGAAGTCGTCGACGGCCAGGACGACGCCGAGCTCGGCCAGCTCGTCCACGGTGGCGGCGGCCCGGGATGAGTCGTCCATCAGCATCGACTCGGTGATCTCCAGGCAGATGGCGTCGATGGGCAGTTCGTGGCTGGCCAGGATCCCGGACACGGTCGAGACCAGGTCCGGTTCGGTCAGCTGGCGGCCCGACAGGTTGGCCGCCATGGTCAAACGCCCCCAGCCCGGGCGGGCCCGCCATTCGGCCAGCTGGCCACACGCCTCGTTCAGCACGCGGGCCCCGAGGTCGACGATGAGGCCGGTCTGCTCGGCCACGGGGATGAACTCGACGGGCGAGATGGGGCCCAGCTCCGGATGCTCCCAGCGGGCCAGGGCCTCCATGCTCACCAGACGGCCGGAGAAGGTGACGACCGGCTGATAGACGACGCTGACCTGCCCGCCGCTCAATCCCCGCCGCAGCTCCTGTTCCAGGTCCAGGCGCCGGGCCGAGCGGTCGGCCACGGTCGGCTCGAAGACCTCGACCCGCGCTCCACCGAGCGCCTTGGCGTGCTGCATGGCGATGTCGGCGTGCCGGATGACGCAGGCGGCATCCGTCGCCGCCCTGTCGGCGACGGCCACGCCGATGCTGAGGTCCATCGTGAAGCGCCGGCCGGCCACTGCGAGCGGCCGGGAGAACGCGTCGAGGATCCTTTCCGCGACGTCTGCGGCGTCACGCTCAACGGTCAGGTTCTCGCAGAGCACGATGAACTCGTCGCCGCCGTGCCGGGCAACCGTGTCGTCGGGTC
>DASTFY010000007.1:0-3118 GCA_035719525.1 Acidimicrobiales bacterium | reverse complement strand
GCTGCTCGAGGAGCTCGCGCAGGCCGCCCACCTTCAGGTTCTTCATGACCGTGCCCGGCGTGGTCTCGCCCCGCTCCCACTCCATCCAGTGGTCGAGGAGCTTGGCGGGGTCAGCGGGCGGACGATCCATGGGCCGGATCGTACCGATGGGCGGACGCGACACAGCCGGGCCCTCGGGCCCGGCTGTGTCGCGTCCGGCCATCGGTACGATCCGGGCCATGGACCGTCCGCCTCCTGACCCGGCCAAGCTGCTCGACCACTGGATGGAGTGGGAGCGGGGCGAGACCACGCCGGGCACGGTCATGAAGAACCTGAAGGTGGGCGGCCTGCGCGAGCTCCTCGAGCAGCTCGCCGGGGGTACCGCCTCCTGAGCCCGACACCTCGGCCCCGGGGCGGGAACCAGGTCATCCCCCGCCCCGACGGCATGCGCCTCGGCGGCCCGCCCCCCTGGGCTGACCTGTCCGCCACCGAGCGGGCGGTCGACCTGAGCGTTCTGCCGGAGCGCGTGGCCGCCTTGGGCGAACCGGTGGTCATCGACGGTCCGGTGCCGGTGGCGTCGCCCCGCCAATCGGCGGTGCTGGCCCCGCTCTACGACAGCGACGAGGGGCCGGTCGTCCTGCTCACCCGCCGGGCGGCCCACCTGCGCAACCACCGGGGCGAGGTCAGCTTCCCCGGCGGGCGCCAGGAGGACCACGACGCCGATCTCGTGGCCACCGCGCTCCGCGAGGCCCACGAGGAGATCGGCCTCGACCCGTCGTCGGTCGAGATCATCGGTCCGCTCGACCAGCTGAGCACATTCGTCAGCCGCTCCATGATCCACCCGTTCGTCGGGATCCTTCCGGGTCGGCCCCATGGCCTCGTCGCCGATCCCGGCGAGGTTGAGCACATCCTCCACGTGCCTCTCGCCGCGCTCCTCGACCTCGAAGCCTTCCACGAGGAGCTGTGGCGCTTCCCGGACGGCAACGACCGGTCATTGACCTTCTTCGAGATCGAAGGCGACACGATCTGGGGCGCCACCGCCCGTATGGTGCGCCAGCTCCTGAGCGTGGCCCTCGGCCTCGATCCCCGGACCTGAGTCCCGCCACCAGCCGGGACACGGTCGCCCAGTAGCGGACATGACCCACTCTTGGGCCGGGCTCAGGCGCTCGTCACCAAGGGCGGGGCGATCCGCTCGCGTCAGTGCACGAGCCAGGACTTCAGCAGCGCGACGGTCACGCCGGCGACGAGTGCGATCAGGCCATGGAGGGCGGCTTGGGCCCGCGAGGCACTGGTCCGGCTCTCGACGTACACCAGGGCGGCGATGGTGGCCGCCACCGTCAACCGGGCGGCCTGAAGCTCCACCGAGGTCGGCGCGATGAGGACGGCGATCATGGCCAGCGAGCCGACGACCAGGGCACCACCGAGTTGGACCAGGAGGAGGTCCCAGGCTCCGGGCTGCTCGTGGTCGCCCATCATCCGGGTCGACAACCACGAGGCGAAAGCGTGGGCCAACACGAGACCGACGGTCGTGCCCAGCTCGAGGAGGAAGACGTCCCCCCGATCCGGTGGGTGGTCGTCGTTGAACACGCAGAGCGCGCTGAACAGGACGATGGAGACGTACAGCGACATCGAGTAGGCCTCGCGTCGCAGGTCCTTGTTCGTGCGGACCTCTGCGGCCAGATCGGCGAACGTCGACACGACCTTCTCAGCCCAGGACCATCGCCTCGCCTGAGGCCGAGGGCTCCGGGTCCGGCAAGTGCATCATCCGGAACGAGGTCAACAACCCGGCGAGACCGGCCAGGATCGGGATGAGCAGCGCCACCTGGAGCGCCAACGGGCGGGCGTCGGTGTTGATGCGGATGATCTCGTCCTGGACGGCCTCCGGCTGGTCGACGAGGAGCTCCTCGAGGTGGGTGTTGGTCATCACCTCGGCGTTCTCCTCCAGGCCGTCCGCCACCTGCTCCTGCTCGGCCGGCGAGAGCACGGTGCTGTCCTCGGCCATGGTGGTGAACGCGAGGGAGAGGGTGGCCAGCATGATGGCCCCGGCGAACGCCAACCCGAAGGACAGTCCGAACGACCCGGCCGCGGAGTTCACCCCGGCCGCCTCGCTGACCCGTTCCTCGGTGATCGGGGCCAGTGTGTAGTTGTTGAGCTGGGACACGAGCAGACCGAGGCCGGATCCGGCGATCAGCAAGGGGATCAGCAGGTACCAGCCGGAGTCGACCCGGGGCACGACGGGGACGAGCACGACCAGACCGGTCGTGAGGAGGGCGAAACCCCAACGGATGATGCGGCTCGGCCGCACTTCGCCTGCCTTCTTCCCCGCGACGAGGGCGACGGCGAACATGCTGAGCGAGAGCGGGGCCAGTGACAGCCCGGCGGCCATGGCGCTGTACTCGAGGACCATCTGCAGGTAGATCGGCAGCACGATCATCGTGCCGCCGAGGGCGATCTGCTGGAGCATCTGACCGGTGATCCCGAACCGGAAGACCTTGGATTGGAACAGGTCGGGGTCGAGCAGCATCGGCAGGCCCCGGCGCTTTCGGCGCACAAGCCACCAGATCAGGCCGGCCATTGCGAGCGCGCCGACCGCGATGAGCACACCAACGGACTCCGCGCCTTCCTGCCAGGCGAGGATGCCCAGCACGATGCCGCCCATGCCGAAGACAGAGAGCATCGCACCCACGACGTCGACGCCACGTTCTCCGGTGTAGGGGACGTCGTGCACGAGCTTGATGCCGGAGAGGACGACGCCGATGACGACCACCTCGAGGAGGAACGCCACGCGCCAAGACAGATAGGTGGTGATGAACCCACCCAGTAACGGCCCTACGGCGGCGGCGATCGCGGCGGCCGCGCCCACGAGGGCATACACCCGGCGCTGCGCCGCGCCTTCGAAGTTGCCGTGGATGAGGGACTGCATGGAGGGCAGCAGGAGCGACGCGCCCAGTCCGCCGAGAATGGCCCAGAACACGATGACGGCGGTGATGCTCTGGGCGAGCGCCATGGCCAGCGCGCCGATGGCATAGCCGAGCAGGCCCAACACATAGGCCCGCTTGCGACCGATGAGATCGCCGACCTTGCTCCCGATGAGGATGAACGCGGCCGAGACCAGCGCCTCCAACGCGATGGCGGACTG
>DASTFY010000006.1:0-9151 GCA_035719525.1 Acidimicrobiales bacterium | reverse complement strand
GGGCGGGTCGCCACGGGAGCCGACGGCTCGTACGAGGTCTGGACGCTCAAGCCAGGGCCCGTGCCGGGGCCCGGCGGACACACGCAAGCCCCGCACCTGCTCCTGTCGTTGTTCGCCCGCGGGTTGCTGGACCGGCTGATCACCCGCCTCTACTTCCCCGACGAGACCCAGGCCAATGCCACCGATCCGATCCTGGCCCTCGTCGCCGACCCGGCCGCCCGTGCGACGCTGGTGGCCGCGGCCGACAGTGAGGCGGGGACGCTGCGCTTCGACATCCACCTCCAAGGCGAGCGGGAGACCGTGTTCTTTGCCGTCTGAGCCCGCGACGCTGCTCGGCCCGTCCTACGCGTCCGACGCCGTGAGGGCCACGCTCGACGACCGGGCGTGGCTGCAGGCCATGCTCGACGTCGAAGCCGCCTTGGCCGGCGCGCTGGCCGACGCCGGAGTCGTCACCTCCGCGCAGGCGGAAGCGGTAGCAGGTGCGTGCGACGCCGCGCGCTTCGACGTGGGCGACCTGGCCCGGCGGGCGGCGCGGGCCGGCAACCCGGTGATCCCCCTCGTCGCCGACCTGCGCGTCCTGGTACCGGCCGAGGCCGCCGCGGCCGTCCACCGGGGAGCGACCAGCCAGGACATCGTCGACACCTCTCTCATGCTGCTGGGGGCACGGGCCTTGGGTCCGGCCGAGGCAGGGATGAGCCGAGCGATCGACGCCGCCGCCACGCTGGCGCAGCGGCACCGGCTGGACCTGGCCCCCGGCCGCACGCTGCTGCAGCACGCCGTGCCGATCACCTTCGGCCTCACGGCGGCGACCTGGACGGTCGGCCTGGTCGATGCCCGGACGACCCTGCGCGGGGCACGACGACGCCTGGCGGTGCAGCTCGGCGGGGCGGCGGGCACGCTGGGCGCGCTCGACGACGCCGGGATCAGCGTCGTGGAGCGCGTGGCCGAGCGGCTCGGGCTGGCCGCTCCCCCGCTCCCGTGGGCCACGACGAGGGGGCGGATGGCGGAGCTGACCTTGGCCTTGGCCATCGCCGCCGGCGCCATGGGAAAGGTGGCGACCGACATCATCGCCCTGATGCAGACCGAGGTGGGCGAAGTGCGCGAGCACGGCTGTGGCGGCTCGTCGGCCATGCCGCACAAGCGCAACCCGGCCGGCGCGGCCCTGGTCGTCTCCGCCGCGCACCAGGTGGCGGGTGCGGCCGGAGTCGTCCTGGCGGCACAGCTCCAGGCCCATCAGCGGTCGGCGGGGACGTGGCACGCGGAGTGGGAGCCGGTCCGTCGGGCACTCGAGCTGACGGCCGGTTCGGCCGAGCGCCTCGCCGACCTGGTGGAGGGTCTCGAGGTCGACCCCGCCCGCATGCGGGCCAACCTCGACCTCACCGGCGGGCTCGTCATGAGCGAGGCCGTCGCCGGAGCACTGGTGGCCGGCGGGCTGGATCCGGCGGCGGCGGCCGCGGCCGTGTCCCGCTGCGCCGCGCAGGCGGTGGCGTCAGACAAGCCGCTGGCCGAGGTGCTGGCTGCCGATCCCTCCGTCGCCGGCGTCCTCGACGAGGACACGCTCGCTGGGGCGCTCGACCCCGCGCTCCACCTCGGCTCCACCGACGCCTTCATCGACCGCGCCGTCGCCTACGCCCGTGACGACCTGGGAGGAGCAACCCCATGAGCGAACCGGTGGCTCTCCACCACCACCTCGACGGGCCCGAAGGAGCACCGGTCGTCGTACTCGGCAGCTCCATCGGCACGACGGCGGCCATGTGGGAGCCGCAGGTTCCCGCGCTCGCGAGCCGGTACCGGGTGCTGCGCTACGACCATCGCGGCCACGGGGGCTCGCCCGTCCCGCCGGGGCCGTACGAGCTGGCCGACCTGGGGCGCGACGTGATCGCCCTGCTCGACCGGTTGGGGCTGGACACGGTGGCGGTCGGCGGCCTGTCCCTCGGCGGCATGGTGGCCATGTGGCTGGGGGTCCACGCGCCCGAGCGGGTGTCGTCGTTGGTGCTGTGCTGCACGTCGGCCGATCTCGGCCCGCCCGACCGCTGGGTGGAGCGGGAGGAGCTGGTGCGCCGGGAGGGCACGCAGGCGCTGGTCGAAGCCACCCGGCAGCGGTGGTTCAGCGCCCAGACCCTGGCGAGGGACCCGGAGTTGGCGACGTCGTTCCTGCAGACGCTGGCCGCCACGCCGGATGAGGGGTACGCCGGCTGTTGCGCGGCCATCGGCGGCATGAACCTGCTCGACGAGCTCCACGCCATCACCGCGCCGACCCTCGTGATCTGCGGTGCGGAGGATCCGGCCACGCCGCTCGAGATGGCCGTCGCCATCCAGCAGCGGATCGCCGGGTCGCAACTCGTCGTGCTCCCGGGGGCCGCCCACCTGGCCACGGTGGAGCAGCCCGCACGCGCTTCGGCGGCCATCCTGGCCCACCTCGACGGGTACGCCGACGGCCGCACCCGCGGGGAGGCCGTACGGAGAGCGGTGCTGGGCGACGGCCACGTCGATCGGGCGCAGGCGGCCACGACACCATTCACCGCGCCGTTCCAGGACCTGATCACCAGCTACGGGTGGGACGCGATCTGGGGTCGACCCGGCCTGGACCGCGGCACGCGCAGTGCGATCACCCTGGCGCTGCTCACCGCGCTCGGCCAGCGGGACGAGTTGGCGCTCCACGTCCACGCCGCACGCCGCAACGGCCTCAGCGAGGCGCAGATCTCCGAGGTCCTGCTCCACGCGGCCCTGTACTGCGGTGTCCCGGCGGCCAACGCCGCCTTCGCCGTCGCTCAGCAGGCCCTGTCCCAGCCCATCGAGCCCTGAGGGAGGCGCGGTGCCCGACGACTACCTGTTCTCGACACCTCAGCGCGATGACCCCTACCCCTACTACCGCGAGCTGCGCGACGAGGACCCGGCCCACTACTCCGCCACGGAGGACATCTGGGTCATCACCCGTTTCGCCGACTGTGTCGGCGCCTTCGGTGACTGGCAGACCTGGTCCAGCCAGCAGCGCGGCAACCTGCTCAACGACATGCCCCAGCGCATCGGCAAGACGCTGGGCACCACCGATCCACCCCGCCACACCCAGGCCCGCAAGCTGGTCAACAAGGCGTTCACGCCCCGCACCGTGGCCGTGCTGGAGCCGACCATCCGGGCGCACGCGCGACAGTTGGCGCGCGCGGCCCGCGAGCAGGGCACCTTCGAGTACGTCCACGACATCGCCGCCCCGCTCAACGCCAACGTGCTCGGGGCCCTGTTCGGGTTGTCCGAGGACGACGTGCTGCGGATGCGCCCGTGGTTGGACGACTTCTTCACCCGGGACGCCGCGCCTGACGGTGGCGAGCCGCCCCACGTGGCGGCGATGGCCAAGCTGCGCGGGGCGCTCGACGACCTGACCCGGCTCCGGTCCGAGCAGCCGGGCGACGACCTGGTGAGCGCCATGATCGCGGCCGAGGAGGAGGGCGCACGGCTCAGCCACGAGCAGGTCGTCGTCACGACGATGACGTTCATCACCGCTGGCTTCGAGAGCACCAACAACCTGCTGACCAACATCGCCCACGCGCTGGCCCAGATCGGCGGGCTCTTCGACACCGTCAAGTCCGACCCATCGCTCGTCGCCGCCCTGGCCGAGGAGGGCTCCCGCTGGGACTCGGCCGCGCAGGGCTTCGTCCGCTCCCCCACCCGCGACGTGGAGCTCCACGGGAGGACGATCCCGGCGGGCGCGCAGGTCCTCATCCACATCGGCTCGGCCAACCGGGACGAGCGCCAGTTCCCGGACCCCGACGCCTTCCTGCTCGACCGGGCCACCACCCGCCAGCTCGCGCTCGGCCACGGCACCCACTTCTGTGTCGGCGCGCCCCTCGGCCGTCTCCTGGCCCGGATCTCCTGGGAAGAGCTGCTGATGGTGGCCGACCGCTGGGAGCCCGACTACTCCACCGCCCGCCGGGTGAAAACCCCCAACTTCCGCGGGTTCCTCCACTTGAACGTGACCATCTGACCGGCCGAGGCGGCCGGTTAGATTGCGGGGATGACGGACACGGAGGCGGTGGCTCCCGAGGCGCAACCGTTCTCCCTGGGCGATCGGTACTCCACGATTGCCGGGGAGATCCTGGTGACGGGGGTGCAGGCGCTGACCCGGCTCCCGCTGGACCAGATGCGGGCCGATCGGCGGGCCGGGCTGAACACGGCGGCGTTCATCTCCGGCTACCAAGGGTCACCCCTCGGTGGCTACGACCGCGAGCTCCAGTCCCAGCGCGCGCTGCTCGACGAGTTGCGCGTCGTCCACCGGCCCGCCCTCAACGAGGAGCTCGGCGCCACCGCGGTCACCGGCAGCCAGCTGTCCTCGACCTTCGCCTCCCACCGCTACGACGGCGTTCTCGGTGTCTGGTACGGCAAGTCCCCGGGCGTGGACCGGGCCGGTGACGCCATCCGCCACGGCAACTATGCGGGTACGGCCCGGCACGGCGGCGTCCTGGCGCTGACCGGCGACGATCCGGCCTGCAAGTCGAGCACCCTGCCGTCTCGCTCCGAGGACACCCTCGCCGCGCTCGGCCTCGCCGTCCTCTACCCCGGCACCGTGCAGGACGTGCTGGACCTCGGGCTCCACGGCGTCGCGCTGTCGAGAGCCGCCGGTGTGTGGACGGCCATCAAGATCGTCACCGCGGTCGCCGACGGCTCCGGCACGGCCATCGTCGCTCCCGATCGCATCCGGCCGGTGGTGCCCACGCTCGACGTCGAGGGTGTCCAGTGGGCTCCCACCCTGACCAGTCACATCATGACCCCGTCGCTGGAGGCGGAGGTGCTCGGTCCCCGGGTCGAGATGGCCCGGCGTTACATCCTCGAGAACGGGCTCAACCGGATCGTGGTCGATTCACCCCGCCCGTGGCTTGGGATCATCGCCGGCGGTCACGTTTGCGAGGAAGCCCTGACCGCGCTCGCCACCCTCGGTCTCGACGCCGGGGCGCTGGCCGAGATGGGCGTGCGGGTGCTGAAGCTGGGCGCCCTGAACCCCTTCGACGCCGACGCCGTACGCCGCCTGGCCGCCGGCACCAGGACGGTGCTCGTCGTGGAGGACAAGACCCCCTTCCTCGAGACCCTGGTGCGGGACGCGCTGTACGGGCGGGCCGACCAACCCGTCGTGCTCGGCAAGCGCGGCGTCGATGGAGCGGCGCTCGTCCCGTTGACGGGCGCGCTCACGGCCGAGCGGTTGGTCGAGCCCTTGCGGCGGGTGTTGACCACCGTGGTGCCGGCCGAGCGGTTGGCGCCGCCTCAGCCCGCGGCGCGACCGCTCGTGGCCCTCGGTGCCGAGTCCGTCCGCACGCCGTTCTTCTGCTCCGGCTGCCCCCACAACATCGGCACGCTCGTCCCGGAGGGGTCACTGGTCGGCGCCGGCATCGGCTGCCACGGAATGGTCAGCTTCATGGGCGGCGGCCCGCGGGGCACGATCACCGGCATCACCCAGATGGGCGGCGAGGGAAGCCAGTGGATCGGCATCGCTCCGTTCGTCGGCGACCCTCATCTGTTCCAGAACATCGGCGACGGCACCTTCTTCCACTCCGGCCAGCTCTCGATCCAGGCGGCCGTGGCCGCCGGCGTGGACATCACCTTCAAGCTGCTCTACAACGCGGCCGTGGCCATGACCGGCGGGCAGGACGCCACCGGGCTGCTGCCGGTGCCGGCCGTGGCCACCAAGCTGCTGAGCGAAGGTGTCGAGGAGGTCGTCATCACCACCGACGAGCCTCGCAAGTACCGGGGCGTCGCGCTCCCGAAGAGCGTGAGCGTGCTGCACCGGGACCGCATCATCGAGGCCCAGGAGCGCCTGCGCACGGTCCCGGGCGTCACGGTGCTCATCCACGACCAGCAGTGCGCGGCGGAGAAGCGGCGAGACCGCAAGCGGGGCCTGCTACCTCGCCCGACGTTCAGGATCATGATCGACGAGCGCGTCTGCGAAGGCTGCGGCGACTGCGGCGTCAAGTCCAACTGCTTGAGCCTGCAACCGATCGACACCGAGTTCGGCCGCAAGACCACGATCGACCAGGCCAGCTGCAACCTGGACGTGAGCTGCCTGAAGGGTGACTGCCCGGCGTTCGTCACGGTCACGTTGGCCAAGGGCGCCAGCCGCAGCCGGCGTCCAGGTGGCCAGCTGGACGGCACCGAGGCGCCCGAGCCGACCCGGATCGTGCCCGCCGGCGGCGCCACCATCCGCATGCCGGGCATCGGCGGCACCGGGGTGGTGACGGTCAGCCAGGTCCTCGCCGCGGCGGCCCGGATGGACGACCTCCCGTCCCACTCGGTCGACCAGACGGGCCTGAGCCAGAAGGCCGGGCCGGTGGTCTCGACGATCTCCGTCGGCCAGCCCGAGGCGGGGCGGGTCGACGTCCTGCTCGGCTTCGACCTCCTGACCTCGGTGACTGCGGCCAACGTCAGCGGGCTGGACCCCGACTCCAGCGTCGTCGTGGCCTCCACGACCATCACGCCGACCGGGCGGATGGTGGGCCGCGTGGCCACCGCCAATCTCGATCCCACGCCCATGGTGACCGAGCTCGACGCCCGCAGCCGGGCCGAGCACAACCGGTACGTCGACGCCTCCCGCCTCACCACTGGGCTGCTCGGCGATGCCGTCACGGCCAACGTCTTCCTGCTCGGCGTGGCGTACCAGGCCGGGACGATCCCCGTGAAGGCGGCGTCCATCGAGGCCGCCATCGACCTCAACGGCACGGCCGTCGAGCTCAACCTCCAGGCGTTCCGCTGGGGGCGCCAGTGGGTCGTCGACGCCGAGCGCGTCGAGCGCGAGGCCGGGGTGCGCGCCGTGCTATCGGCCGGCACCGCCGGGCTCGAGGACCTCGGCCACGACGGCGAGCTCCAGCGGATGGTGGCCGTCCGGGTGGCCGAGCTCACCGCCTACCAGGACCGCCGCTACGCCGACCGCTACCTGGCCGTGATCCGCCGCTGCGACGTCGCCGAGCGGCAGGCCGGGAGCGACGGGGGCTTCACCCGCACGGTGGCCCACCAACTCCACCGGCTGATGGCCTACAAGGACGAGTACGAGGTCGCCCGCCTCTTGCTCGACGGCGGGGCGCAGGTGGAGCGGACCTTCGGCGAGGTCGACAAGGTCAGCTGGAACCTGCACCCGCCGATGCTGCGGGCGCTGGGCCTGGAGCGCAAACTCCGGCTCGGTCCATGGGCCCGGCCGTTGCTGCGCGCCCTGCGCTCGATGAAGCGCCTACGGGGTACCAGGCTCGACCCGTTCGGGCGGGCCGAGGTCCGGCGCACCGAGCGGCAGCTCGTCGCCGACTACGAGGCGCTGATCGACCGGCTCGTCCCCCTCCTGGGCACGGATGACGCCCGCGCCGTCCATCTCGCCGGCCTGGTCGACGTCGTCCGCGGCTACGAGGGCGTCAAGATGCGCAACGTGGAGACCTACCGATCGACGCTGGCGGCGGCCGTCGCGGCTCCCAGCGAACAGGAGCCGAGCCGATGACCGGCGAGGGCCGGCGCACGGTGGCCGGCGTGGAGGCCATGGCCGACCGGGTGAGCATCACCTGGGACTCCGGCGACCAATCGGTCTTCCACTACCTGTGGCTGCGCGACAACTGCCCGTGTGCCGTCTGCCGTCACCAGTCCGTGCCGGAGCGCCTGATCGACTCGCTCTCGATCCCCACCGACGTCGCGCCGGCGCGGCTGGAGGTGACCCCGGCGGGCGACCTGCACGTCGAATGGGACGGCGACGACCACCGGTCCTGCTTCGACGGGTCCTGGCTGGCCGAGCACGCCTACGACGTCGCACCACAACCCCGCGTCAGCCAGCGAACGCTGTGGGCCGAGCACCCGACCGGTCCGCCGCCCGAGACCGGCTACGACGACATCATGGGAGCGGACGAGGGGTTGCTGGCCTGGCTGCACCAGATCGAACGTCATGGGTTCAGCTTCGTGCGGGGTGCGCCGCCCGCGCCTCGGATCGTGGTCGGCCTGGCCGAGCGGATCGCGTTCCTCCGCAACAGCAACTTCGGACTGCTGTGGGACGTGGTGTCCAAGCCTGATCCGGACAGCCTGGCCTACACCGCGCATGCCCTGGCGCCCCACGTCGACCTCGTGAGCCGGGAGATGCTCCCGGGTGTGCAGTTCCTGCACTGCCTGGTGTTCGACGCCACGGGCGGCGACAGCGTGCTGGTTGACGGGTTCGCCTGCGCGACCGCGCTGGCCGAGACCGACGCCGACGCCTTCGAGCTCCTCACCACCACCCCGCTCCGGTTCCGCTATCGAGACGGTGCCGGCACCGACATCTCGGCCCGCGTCCCGATGATCCGCCTCGACCCGGATGGCGAGATCTGCGAGGTCCGCTACAGCAACGCGCTCCTCGCTCCGCTCGACGTGGCCGCCCACGAGATGCTCGCCACCTACGGGGCCGTGCGCGCCTTCGGCGGGCTCCTGCGATCGGGCCGCTTCGAGCGGCGGCTCCGGCTGGCGCCGGGCGACGTCATGTGCTTCGACAACTACCGCGTGCTGCACGGCCGGACGGAGTTCGATCCCAACAGCGGCCCGCGACATCTCCAGGGCTGCTACGTCGACCGTGACGACTTCCTCAGCCGGATCCGGACGTTGGAGGCCTCGCTGGCCGCCACCTCCGGCGCCGCGCTCATGTGAGGTGCTCACCCATCCACGCCGCGCCGAACGCCACGACATCGGCGGCGTCGAGTAGCTCGCTGCCCGCCTGACCGACCATCCCGGTGGAGGCTCGGCCGGTGGCGAGGTACGCGCGCAGGAGGGTGATGAAGTAGTCCTCGCCGGGGCGTTCGACGATGCCGTCATTGTCGTCGAGGCACTCGACCACCCAGAGCTTCGCGCCGCCCTCGACCGCGACGACCCGGTGCCGGCGCACTCGCCGCTTGTCCGGCACCGCGGCGAGGTATTCCGCGTAGTGGAGCACCGTCAGGGTGTCCATGTCGGCCCCGAGGCGCAGCACCTTGCCGCCGTACTGCACGAGGCGTTCCAGCGGTGAGCCGGGGCCGTAGTAGTCGTCCCACGGCACGTCGGCGACGAGGGCGGCGGCGAGGGACCCGCGGGCGCCGAAGCGGCCCTCCGGATGATCGCTGACGAGGGTTCCGGTCCGCTGGCGGAACACCTCGGCCAGGACGCCCATGTCGGGGTCCGCCGGCGTCGTCCGGTCGTC
>DASTFY010000005.1:0-2565 GCA_035719525.1 Acidimicrobiales bacterium | reverse complement strand
TCGGCGTGACCATCGACGGCGACGAGATCACCTTCGACTTCACCGGCACCGACGACCAGCGGTGGGGGAACATGAACGCGGTCGAGGCGGTCACGCTCAGTGCGGTCGCCTTCGCCCTGCGGTCGGCGGTGGTCCCCGACCTCGAGGGCGTGGGCGGCTCGATGCGACCGGTCACCGTGATCGCGCCGGAGGGGACGATCGTCGCCGCGCAGCCGCCGGTCGCCGTCGGTGCGGGCAACGTCGAGGTCAGCCAGCGCATCGCCGACGTCTGTCTGGGGGCGTTGGCCCAGGTCGTGCCCGACCGGGTGGCGGCGGCGTCGCAGGGGACGATGAACAACGTCCTCATCGGCGGCGACGGCTGGGTCTACTACGAGACCGTCGCCGGCGGGCAGGGCGCCCGACCGGACCGGGACGGCATGAACGGCGTCCACACGGGCATGACCAACACCCGCAACACGCCCATCGAGGCCCTCGAGCGCTCGTTCCCGCTGCGGGTCCGCCGGCTCCGGCTGCGCGAGGGCAGCGGCGGGCGGGGGCGGCAGCAGGGCGGCGAGGGCATCGAGCGGGACCTCGAGGTGCTGGAGCGGGCCACGCTGTCGCTGATCACCGAACGCCGGGTGTTCCCGCCATGGGGCCTCGACGGCGGCGGCCCGGGCGCCCTCGGCGAGAACTGGCTGCTGCGCGGTGGTGACGAGGACCGGGCCGAGCGCCTCGGCGACAAGGTCAGCATCGACCTCCGCCCCGGCGACGTCCTCCGCCTCCGCACCCCCGGCGGCGGCGCCCACGGCCCACCCCCCGAGTAGTCATCTACGCGGTTGGTTCTGGTGATTGAGGTTTGTCACATGAGCAAATCTGGGTCACCAGAACGGAGGACCCGCGGACGGTTGGAGCCGCCGGTGGGCTGAGGGCAGTGGGTCGGACCAAGGGCAGCCGGCCGAGTGGAGCACGATCGGAAGCCCTTCGGCCGCGGCGCGTCGGGCGGCGCGAATCATGGTGAGGACGGCGGGAGGCCGTGACCACAGGTCCTTCTCCCAACCGACGCCCACCGTGAAGCCGGCGTCGTTGAGCGCGGCGTACCGGATGATGTCGGCCTCTCGGTCGGTGGGATTCGTGTGGTACAGCTCGCTGTTGACCTCGACGGCGAGGGGCAGTTCATCGTCCCGGAAGTCACAGCGACCGATCGGCTCGTGCCCCCCGAGATGGGGCTGGCGCCGCAGGCCCCGTTCGCCGGCGTTGGAGAGCAGGTCCTCGAACCGATCTTCCTGCCGACTGTCGGTAGGGCTCGAGCCGGGTGGTCGAGCCTCGGCTAAGGCTCGCATCAGCACGGTTCCCGCCCGGCCGCGGCGCTGGAGCCCATCGACGCTCTCGGCCAGCGCGTGCCAGGTGAGCAGGTTGCGGCGGTTGGCGATGTCGAGGAGACGGCCGATCTTCGCGGCTCCGACGTCGAGGAGATCGGGTCGCGCGTAACGACCGGCCTCGCTCCAGATGGCTCGCAGCGCCGTTTCCGTCACGACGCCTCGAGCCACGAACACGTCGTGTGCACGTACACAACGAAGGTCGTGCAAGCGAGCCAGGTTCGGCTCCATGCGCGTGATCCCGCGCGGTCGGGCGACGTGGAGTTCGCGCAGGTCGAAGGTCCCCACGCCGAGCCAGGCGAGCGTTGAGCGACCATGCAGCACAGCGCCCGGACTGGCGTCGAGGACGGCGCCGAGAACGCGCTGCTCGTCGGAGGCGGGTGCACCACCTGCAGCCAAGACCCGTGTGCTCATCGCCGGCCACCGGCCGCTTCGGCGAGCGTGCCACCAGTCGTCGATCGTGCAACCGAGCGTCGGAAGTTGGAATCGAGCCACGAGTCCGTACTGCGTCCTGGCCTTCTCACTGAACCGCTCTTCCCAATCCATTCCGTCATCTTTCAGATGACCTGTGACATTTTCGTTCTGGTGATTGAGGTTTGCCGAGGGAACAAGCCCGAGTCACCAGAACGAATGGCGTGCGGTCCTGGTGATTGAGGTTTGTTGGGGGGACAAGTCCGAGTCACCAGAACGAACGGCCGCCCCCGCGTCGTTGGCGGCAGCACCGGTCACTCCGTGACCGCCTGAGGGATCGGCCCCGCTCGAGCCCAGGGCTCGGGCGGGGCCGCAGGCCCCCGGCGCCGGGTTCGCGAGCCGAAGGGGGCGTCACTAACGTCGCTGGCATGGACATCAGCGGAGCATCAGCACTGGTCACCGGTGGCGCCTCCGGCCTGGGTGGGGCCACGTCCCGCCTGCTGGCCGAGCTGGGTGCGAAGGTCACCGTCGTCGACCTCCAGGACGAGAAGGGCAAGGCCATGGCGGCCGAGATCGGCGGGAAGTACGCCCACGCCGACGTGACCAACACCGAGGAGGTCGAGGCCGCGGTGGCCACGGCGAACGCCGACGGCGACCTGCGGATGGTGGCCAACTGCGCGGGCATCGGCTGGGCTCAGCGCACGGTCGGCAAGGGCGGTGAGCCCCACGACCTGGCCGTCTTCGAGAAGGTCGTCCAGGACAACGTGATCGGTACGTTCAACGCCATCCGCCTTGCGGC
>DASTFY010000004.1:0-7005 GCA_035719525.1 Acidimicrobiales bacterium | reverse complement strand
CGACCGGGCGTTCGCCACCGTTTTCCGGCCTCGCGCCGACGCGACCGGTGCCTCGGCCGACCCGACTGCTCCGCCGCCCCGCGAGCCGCCGGCGGACACCGCGCTGGCCGACGGGTCGGCCGGCACCTCGACACTGTCCGACGCCATCCACCGGTCGCTCGAGGACGGCGACGAGGAGAAGCTGCGGCTGCTGGCGGCGCAGGCCGTGGACCTGCACAGCGGGATCGGCACGCACGACGGCTCGCAGCGCTACTTCCTCCACCGGGTCCTGCGCGCCGTCGACCTGACCCGCATGCTGGCCACCGTCATGCAGCGGCGGCGCCGTGACGGCGGCGAGCTCACAGAGCTCGAGCTCCTCCTCCAGCGCAAGGAGCTGTCCCGGCTGATCAACGAGCTCCGTCGGGAGCTGGCGGCCGCGATCGCGGACCGGCTCTACCCCGTCGGTGCTCCTGATCCACCGGACCAACCGTCCATGGTCCGGGACGTGATGCAACTGTCGGCGGTGGACCTCAACGAGCTGCGGCGCACGATCCAGCCGCTGGCCCGCCAGCTCGCCGCCCGGATCGGCCGCCGGCGGCGGCACCAGTCCACCGGCCGGCTCGATGCCAGGTCCACCGTCCGCCGTTCCCTCCAATCGGGCGGGGTGCCCCTCGATCCGGCCTGGCGCCGGCGTCACCCCCATCGCCCGGACATCGTCGTGCTGTGCGATGTCTCGGGCTCGGTGGCCGAGTTCGCACAGTTCACCTTCACCCTGGTCCACGCCCTCCACGCCGAGCTGGCCCGGGTGCGCAGCTTCGCCTTCGTGGACGGGGTCGTCGAGGTGACCGACCTGTTCGCTCATGCCACCCACGACATCAACGTGTCCCGGCTGTTGGAGCGACGCGGGCTGATCGCCGGTGACGGGCACAGCGACTACGGACGGGCTTTCGAGCAGTTCTGCCAGAGGCATCTCGCGGGCGCCGTGACCCCTCGCACGACGGTGATCGTCACCGGCGACGCCCGCACCAACTTCCGACCACCGGGCCTGGGTCCCTTCCGCCTGCTCTGCCAGCGGGCGCGGCGCGTCTACTGGCTCAATCCCGAGCCCGAGGCGGACTGGAGCACGGACGACTCGGCCATCTCCGCCTACCGCGCCACGTGCCACGGGGTGTTCGAGGTGCGAACCCTGCGGCAACTGGCGGACGCCATAGCAGACGTCGTGTAGTTGCACTAGCAACGTTCATTGTTGCATTATCAACAATGTCGAAGTTGCGGTAGCAACAGGGGGGCCGCGATGCGCGTGAGGGCGAAGACCATGCTGACGGCCGTTTTCGGCGTTTCGCTGGCGATCTGGGCCGCTCCGGTCGTGTCGACCGCGGAGCCGCCACCGATCCCGACGGCGACGGTCACGAGCGACGGCCGGATCCTGGAGATCGTCGCCACCGGCGCGGCCGGCACCGACGGCGCTCTCGGGGATGGCGCCGTCGTCGAAGGTCCCGCCAACAACGACCAGATCGGGCCGTTGGCCCTGGGAACGAACCACACGATCATCGGCAAGGACAACCGCACCAAGGTGGCCGACACGACGAGCAATCCGGCCCGGATGGTCGCCCTCATGACCTACGCCGGCAGCCAGTGGTGCACCGGGTTCCTGGTCGGGCCCGAGACGCTGATCACCTCGGGTCATTGCGTGTTCAACATCGCCACCGGCACCTGGTACGACCCGGCCCAGATGACCGTCTACCTGGGCTACGACTCGTCCCGGCCCAACCCCGCGCCGTACGGGTCCTGCGGCGTGCGCCTGCTCCTTTCGACCACGGGATGGACGACGTACCACAGCGACGAGTACGACTACGGCGGGGTCAAGCTCACCTGCTACGTCGGTTATCAGACCGGTTGGTTCGGGTGGTGGCACCAGAGCGCGGGCCTCAACGGCACGCAGAGCCGCAACCATGGCTACCCGTCCGACAAGGCCCTGACGCAGTGGCGCTCTACCGACCGCATCAGGGTCTCCGAAGCGCGCCGGTTGTATTACGCCAACGACACCTACGGCGGCAACAGTGGGTCACCCGTCTTCGCCAAGCGGGCGTCTGGCGCATCCCAATGCGCCGGCTGGTGCGTGATGTCCGTCCACGGCTACGGCCTCTATGGCTCCTACCCCAACAGCAGCTTCAACCACGGCGTTCGGGTGAACCAGGAGGTCTCGGACGCCTTCTTTTACTGGCGCGCCCTGTAGTCGCCTCGCCCCGGGGGGTGGTAGCACGACCCCCAGAGGGACGGCAGCCGGGTGGACGGCCGAGCGGTCGGTTGGTCCAATGGCACGGTGCGGGCCATCGCCACGCGAGTCGCCGCGTCCTTGCGGCAGGGATGGAGGGCATCCCTGATCGTCACGATCGTCGTTGCCGTGATCCTTGGCGCGGTGCTGACTCTGGTGGCCGGTGCCCGCCGTACGGCCACCGCACCGGACCGCTACACGGCCCTCGTCGGCGGCGACTTCGACGGCATCGTCTACCAACCCCTCGGACGGCCCCGCGTGGACGAGATCGCCGCACTCCCATCCGTCGACCAGCTGGACAGCATCACCTTCGTCGGCCTGACCCTGGGTGGCAGCGGCGACCTGAACACGTTCGCCGGGACGGGTGGCGGGCCAGGTGCCCGGCTGATCCAGGGTCGCTCCACCGATCCCACCCATCCGGAAGAGTTCGTCGCCAACCTCAGCTTTGCCGAAGCCTTCGGCGCCGACGTCGGCGACCGCTTTCCGGCCGTCACGTACACGCAGGCGCAGGTCGACGCCAACGCGTTCGCCGAGCCCCCCGCCGGCGGCTCGTTCGAGGCGGTGCTGGTGGGCCTCTTCGATGGTCCGGACGACCTCAACGATCCCACGCCGAGCGCCGTGTTCCCGATGGCACTGCTCGAACGGGATGCCGGTGTCGTCACCACCGTGATGGGCGTGCGGCTGGTCGCCGGCGCCTCACGCGACGACCTCCGCGCTCAGCTCGATGCACTCCCCGGGGGCACCGAGCTGGCCCTCGACGATGGACCGATCGTGAGCGCGTCGGTGCGCAACGCGGTGGCCGCCCAGGCACAGGGTCTCTCGGTGATCGCGCTGGTCGCCGGTCTGGCCGCGATCGCCACCCTCGGCCAGATCCTCGGTCGCCACTCACGGGTGTCCGAGGCGGAGCGTCGCCGCCTGGTCGCCCTCGGGGCCAGCCGGGGCCAGATCGTCGGGGAGGCGCTGGGGCGGGCTTCGGTGCCCGCCGCGCTGGGGCTGGCGATCGGCATGCTCGCAGCTGCGCTCGCCTCGCAGCTGTTCCCCGTCGCCTTCGTTCGCCGGCTCGAGCCGTCCCCCGGGTTGCACGTCGATGCCCGCCTATTGGTGCCCTTGGCGACCGGCCTGTTGCTCTGCCTGCTGGGCTGGGTCCTCGTCGTGGCCTGGCTCGGCCAGCGCGGCCGGACGACCGAGCGCCCGTCCACGCTCGTCGAGCCAGTGGCCACCAAGGCCCGGACCGCGTCAGCGGCCGCCGGTCTGCGCTTCGCCTTCGTGCGCAGCCCGAGGGAGGCGGGTTCAGTGGGTGGCACCGTCGTCGGACTGACCGTCGCCGTCGTTGGGTTGGTGGGCGCCTCCGCCTTCGCCGTCAGCCTCGCTCGCCTCGTCGCCGACGGGGGCCGCTTCGGGAGCAACTACGACGTACTGCTCGGCAACGGATGGCTCCCGGCCGGGTCCGACCTCGAGGCCGCACTCGCCGGGGACGACGACATCGCCGGCCTAATGCTCCTCGGTGCGGGGGCCGCGAGCGCTGGGACCACGACCGTGGAGCTGGTCGGGATCGATCCCGTGCGCGGCGGCTTGATGCCCCGGCTGCTCGATGGTCGACTCCCGGCCAGTGCCGACGAAGTGGCGCTCGGTCGCCTCACCGCCAGGCAGCACGACGTCGGCGTCGGTGACGAGCTCACCCTTCAGGGCCACGATGCGCCCGTGACGTTCCGGGTCGTCGGCCTGGCGGTGGTGCCGATGCTGGGGGTCAACGAGGGCGTGGGCAAGGGCGCGCTGCTCACCTTCGACGGCGTGCACCAGCTCGCGCCCGACGTCACCAGGAGCATGGCGGCGATCGTGCTGCGCCCCGGCGCGCCGCCCGACGTCGTTCAGCGTCTCGGTGAGCTGACGTTCACGCCGCCCAGCCAGGGCTCGGCCCCGGCGTCGATCGTCAACGTGGCCCGCGTCGATCTCGTCCCGGTGCTTCTGGCTGGGCTCCTGGCGCTGCTGGCCGCCGTGCTGTTGGCCCATGCGCTCGTGCAGTCGGTGCGCTCCCGCCGCGGCGACTACGCCATCCTTCGCGCCCTCGGCGTGGACCGGCGTGGTGTGGGTCGCGCCGTGCACTGGCAGGCCACGGCGCTGGTGGTGGTCCCGCTCGCTGTCGGCATCCCGGTTGGGCTGTTGCTCGGTCGGCTCGTCTACGCCGCGTTCGTGGAGCGCATCGGAGCCGTGCCGGACCCGACGACCCCGGTGCTCCTGGCAGTGGTCACGATCGGCGGCTTCCTGCTCCTCGCCAACGTGGTCGGCGCCGTGCCCGCGCGTCGCGCTCAGCAGGTTCCGCCGGCACGGTTGCTGCGAGCCGAGTGACGGGCGAGGACCTCAGCGGGTGGCGGTCTCCACGGCCCGGATCAGCTCATCGGTGGGACGGAACGTGAGCCCGGCGATGGCGCGGTGGGCGTAGCGGACGATGCCGTCCGGATCGATGACGAACACCGACCGCCGGGGGAAGCCGAGCGGGCCGAGCGTGCCGTAGCGGCCGGCGACGGCCTTGTCGGTGTCGGCCAGGAGCGGGAAGCCGAAGCCGCCGTGCTTGGCCGAGAACCGCTCGTGGCTCTCGATGCCCTGAGCGCTGATGGCCAGCACCTGCGCGCCCACGCCCGCGAAGGCGCCGATCTCGTCGTTGTAGGCGTTGAGCTGCTTGGTGCACACCGGGGTTTCGTCGCCCGGGTAGAAGACCAGCACCACCGGCCGGCCGCGGTACTCCGACAGCGTGTGATCCCGCCCGCCGGTGCCCGGCAGCGTGAAGTCAGGGGCCTCGTCGCCGATGCCGATGGTCACGTCGGCGAGGCTATCCCGTGGATGGCCGAACCACTTCGGGAGCGCTACGCCGCCGCCGCTCAGACGCTGGCGGCGAGGATCTCCTCGGGGATGTCGAAGTTGGAGTACACGTCCTGGACGTCGTCGTTGTCCTCCAGGGCGTCCATGATCTGCAGCACCTTGCGGGCCTCGTTGGCGTCGGTCACCTCGATGGTCGTCGACGGGAGCATCGTGGTCTCGGCCGACTGGACCGTGATGCCTGCCGCCTCCAGCGCGTCGCGGACACCCTCCGTGGCGTGCGGCTCACAGACCAGCCGCCACGCGTCGCCGTCGTCGACGATGTCCTCCGCCCCGGCCTCCACCGCGGCGAGCATCACGTCGTCCTCGCTGGCCGACCGGGGCGCGAGCACCACGCCCTTGCGGGCGAACTGCCACGACACCGCGCCGGGCTCGGCCATGGAGCCGCCCATCCGGGAGAAGACACTGCGGACCTCAGCCCCGGTCCGGTTGCGGTTGTCGGTGAGCACGTCGATGAGCAGCGCCACGCCGCCTGGCGCATACCCCTCGTAGGTGATCGACTCGTAGGTCACGCCTTCCAGCTCGCCCGTGCCCCGCTTGATGGCCCGCTCGATAGTGTCGGTGGGCACGGAGGCGGCCCGGGCCTTGTTGTACATCGTCCGCAGGGTGGCGTTGGTCTCGATGTCACCCCCACCCTCGCGGGCGGCCACCTCGACCTGGCGGATCAGCTTGGCGAAGAGCTTGCCCCTGGCCTTGTCCTTGGCCCCCTTCTGGTGCTTGATCGTGGCCCACTTGGAGTGACCGGACATGGCTAGGAAACCTCCTGCAGGAAGCGGGCATGGAGCCGCGGATCCCCCGAGAGCTCAGGATGGAAGGCGGCGACGGTGACGGCGCCCTGCCGCGCCAGGACGGCCCGGCCATCCAGCTCGGCGAGAACCTCGACATCGGGCCCGACGCGCTCCACGCCGGGGGCGCGGATGAACACGGCGTGGAACGGCGGGGCGCCGATCGCCGGCACGTCGAGATCGGTCTCGAAGCTGTCCACCTGCCGCCCGTAGGCGTTGCGCCGCACCGTGAGGTCGATGGCGGCGAAGCTGCGCTGGTCGGGCCGACCGTCGACCACTTCGGACGCCAGCAGGATCATGCCCGCACAGGTGCCGAGCACGGGCAGGCCATCGGCCAGGCGTTTGGCGACGGGCTCGAACAGCTGGGAGGACTCCAGCAGCATCGACATCGTGGTGGACTCGCCGCCCGGCATGACCAGGGCGTCAACGGACTCGAGCGCGTCCGGCCGGCGTACCTCGACCGGCTCAGCGCCCAGATCGGCCAGGACGCGTGCGTGGGCGGCGAAGGCGCCTTGAAGGGCCAGCACCCCGACGCGCGGCCGCACCTGGGGGCCTCGCACGGTTGGCGGTCATCATGATCGGCTCACCAGCCGCGGTCGGCCAGGCGCAGGTCCAGATCGTCCATGCCGATCCCGGTCATGGGCGTTCCCAGGCCCCGGCTGACCTTGGCCAGGATGTGCGGGTCGCGGAAGTGGGCCGTGGCCTCCACGATGGCCTTGGCCCGCGGTGCCGGGTCGGTGCTCTTGAAGATGCCGGAACCCACGAACACCGCCTCCGCGCCGAGTTGCATGGCCAAGGCGGCGTCGGCCGGGGTGGCGATGCCGCCGGCGCAGAACAGCGGGACGGGCAGCCATCCCGTGGCGGCCACCTCCTGCACGAGGGGCAGCGGCGCCGCCAGGCGCTTGGCCCAGTCGAACAGCTCGGCCGAGTCGGCCTGGGTGAGCCGGCGCATGTCGCCGACGATGGAGCGCAGGTGACGCACGGCCTCCACGATGTTGCCGGTGCCGGCCTCGCCCTTCGAGCGGATCAGGCAGGCGCCCTCGCTGATGCGCCGCAGCGCCTCGCCGAGGTTGATGGCACCGCACACGAAGG
>DASTFY010000003.1:0-9834 GCA_035719525.1 Acidimicrobiales bacterium | reverse complement strand
GGGGTGGTCGTCCGGCAGGGCCTCGATGTCGAGCTCCTCGGTGACGTCCAGCACGGAGCCCAAAACCAGCCGCACGCTGTTGATCGACTGCAGCCACGCCACGGCCTGCTCCTCGGTCAGGTCTCGCGCATCGAGCGTCGTCTCGATGGTCTCCAGCGCGGCCAACCGCGACGTGATCAGCTCGCCGTGCATGTACGCCGCGTACTCGGCGTCGGCCCGGGCATCCTCGGCATACGCGGTGGGGAACAGTCGGCGGGTCCGGTCGTCGGTCGAGCCGATTGTCAGCAGCTCCCGTAGCTGCGGCAACACGTGACGCAGCACCTCCTGTTCCTGCTCCGGGATGTCCACCTTGATCGTCCCGCCTCGAGTGCGCCGCACGCGCTGACGCCGGAGCATGTCAAGAGCTGGGTGCGTCCGGCTTGGCCGGCGCACCGCGGCGTCGCCGGACGCATTGCCGAGCGAAGCGAGTAGGAGCCGATCGAAGCGGAGCGGAGAGCGGCGACGAGGAGGTCGCGTTGGGGCTGGGTGCGTCCGGCTTGGCCGGCGCACTGCGGCGTCGCTGGACGCATTGCCGAGCGAAGCGAGTAGGAGCCGATCGAAGCGGAGCGGAGAGCGGCGACGAAGACATCAGTCCTTTTGCATGGTGGCCCAGAGGCCGTGCTCGTGGAGCCGGAAGACGTCGATCTCGGCCTTCTCCCGGGGGCCACTCGAAACCACGGCCCGTCCCTTGGTGTGGACGTCCCACATGAGCGACTCCGCCTTCTCCTTGGCATATCCGAACAGCTTCTGCAGGACGTAGGTGACGTAGGACATCAAGTTGATGGGGTCGTTCCAGACGATCACGACCCAGGGCTTGTCGGGCACCACATCGACGTCGCTGGTCGGCTCATCGACCTCGGCCGGAGCGGTGGATGTGGGCGGCACCCCACCATTGTCGCCTACTGGGAGCAGGATGCACCCGCTCCCCACCTGTCGGCCCCCTGCCCTACGTCTGGTTGGTCGCCCTCTCCGGGCAGCCGTACGATCGGGCTGCTATGGCCGTCAGCAGCCGCCCGCTCGTGCCCTCGTCGCTGGCACCGGGCGGCTTGGTGCCTCGGGGCCATGGGGCGGCCCGCCAGCCCCACACCCGCCTCGGAGGGTTCATCGCCCTCACGAAGCCGCGCATCGTCGAGTTGCTGCTCATCACCACGCTGCCGACGATGGTGCTGGCCGAGCAGGGGCTGCCCCCGCTGCGCCTCATCGTCGCCACCCTGGTCGGCGGATCGCTCGCCGCAGCGGGCGCCAACGCGCTGAACATGGTCATCGACCGCGACATCGACCGGCTCATGCCCCGAACGCAGGGCCGGCCGTTGGTCACCGGCCTCGTGGCGCCAGGCGAGGCGATCGCGTTCGCGGTGCTGCTCGAGGTGGCGGCCTTCGCGCTGCTGTGGTGGCGGGTGAACCTGCTGTCGGCTGCGCTGGCGCTGGCCGCGATGGCGTTCTACGTCGTCGTCTACACGATCTGGTTGAAGCGGACCTCCACTCAGAACATCGTCATCGGCGGCGCGGCCGGGGCCGTTCCCGTGCTGGTCGGGTGGGCCGCGGTCACCGGTGGCCTGGCCTGGGCGCCCTTCGTGCTTTTCGTGGCCATCTTCCTGTGGACGCCGCCGCACTTCTGGGCCTTGGCCATCCGCTACGCGGACGACTACCGCGCCGCGCACGTACCGATGCTCCCGGCGGTGATGGCACCCGCCGAGGTCGGCCGGCGGATGTTGGGTTACACCCTCGCCCTCTGGGCCTGCACGCTCGTGCTCGTGCCCGTCGCCGGGCTGGGCTGGATCTACACCACTGCCGCAGCCATCCTGGGTGCGTTGTTCGCCGCGGGGTGCCTGGGCCTCGCTCGGGACCCGTCCCCGAAGCGGTCGATGAGGGTGTTCGCGTACTCGATCACCTATGTGACGATCCTGTTCGGCGCCATGGCGATCGACGTCCTGGTGCGGTACGGATGGTGACGGACGAGGATTTCCGGGCCGGTCGGAGGCGATGGGTAATGTCCCCCGGGACATCGGATCCGGCCTGCGTGAGCGCGCCACCGGGGCGATCCGCGAGAGAGAGCCAATGACGATCACCGACACGAAACCGGAGCAGGTGGAAGGCGTCGGCGCCGCTGCGGCCGCACCCACCGCGGCTCCGGTCGTGCCCGCACGCGGGGCCGCCTGGTTGTTGTCAGCTGATCACACGAGGATCGGTCGGATGTTCGTCGGGGTCTCGCTCGCCCTGGCCGTTGCCGTGCTCGTGGTCGGCACCCTCGTGATGGCCGAGCGGATCGACACGGACGGGACCTTCCTGTCCGCCGACGCCATCGACCAGATGACGTCGTTCCTGTGGATCGGCCTCGCGTTCCTCGTCGTCGTCCCGCTCCTGCTGGGCATCGCCATCGCCGTCGTCCCACTGCAGTTAGGTGCCCAGGGGATCGCCTACCCGCGGGCGGCGGCGCTGTCCTTCTGGGGCTGGCTGTTCAGCGGCGGCGTGATGGTGGTGTCGTACCTGGCCAACGGCGGCCCCGGCGGTGGGGACGGCCAGGCGGTCGATGCCTTCCTGGTGTCGTTCCTGCTCGTCCTCGCCGCGCTGGTGATAGGAGCGGGCTGCGTCGGCGCGACCGTGATCACACGACGCGCACCGGGAATGGGGCTGCTCGAGACGCCCCCGTTCTCCTTCGCCGCGCTGATCAGCGCCGGCGCGTTGCTGCTCACGCTGCCGGTGCTCGGGGGCACGGTGGTGCTGCTCTTCGTCGACCATCACTACGGCCGGATCGTGTTCGGCGGAAACGCCGGCATCGCCGACCAGATCAGGTGGGCCGTGATCCAACCGCAGACCTACGTCTACGGCATCCTCGTGCTCGGCCTCATGGCGGAACTCTCCCCGGTCGCCGCCAGGCGCCGACAGCCGTTGCGGATGACGATGATCGCCGCCGTGGGCCTGGCTGGCGCCATCGCCGTCGGCGGGGCGATGCAGTGGATGCCCACGGTCGATCTCGACGGCGTCACGCCCATCCAGGGTCTCGCTCAACTCGTGCTGTACGGCATCACCGCGCTGCTGCCCGGGTTGCCGTTCCTCTTGGTGCTCGGCCTCGCCGGCCAGGCCTTCAGGGGTGCTCGGCCCCGCCTGAGCGGGCCCTTCGGCTTCGCCACCGCGGCGGCACTGATGGGCCTGGTGGGCGCCGGGGTCGGCGTGCTGACGCCCATCGTCGACCTCGAGCTCATCGGCACCGTGTACCAGGAGGCGCAGAGCGCGTACCTCTTCTTCGCCGGGCTACTGGCCGGCATGGGTGCGCTCGCCTACTGGGGCCCGCGGTTGTGGGGCCGGCGGCTGCCCGACAAGGCCGTGGGCGGCCTGGCCACGTTGGGGTTCATCGGGACCATCCTGGCGGCGTTCCCCTACGTCATCGCCGGGTTCCTCGGCCAGCCCCTCGGCGCGTCGAGCTGGAGTGAGCTGGACGGACCGATCCAGCTCTGCAACATCGCCGTCACCATCGGATTCGCATTGCTGGCGATAACCGTCCTCGCCTTTGCTCTGCTCGCACTCCGGGGCTTCTCCCGAGGCGACCCGGCCGGGGACGACCCGTGGGACGCTCAGACCCTGGAGTGGGCCGTGGCGGCGCCGGGAGCGCCCGGCCCTGACGCGCCCGCGGTCCAGTCGCCAGAGCCCTGGCTCGACATCAAGGAGTCGGTCTCGAGCCAGGCGGGGGCGGGCTGATGCTGGCGCTGCCGCCTGCTCCCGCCCCGGAGCGCCAGCACTCCCTGCTGGTGGGAACCAGCTTTGGGGTGGCTGCCGGCGCGGCCGCGTTCGCTGGGCTTCTCGGCACCTACCTCGTGGCTCGCGAGCGGGAGCTCGACCGCTTGCGCGAGGCAGGAGAGGTCGTGCGCTTCCTGCCCAACGGCGTGCTGATGCCCGAGATCGCACCCAACATCATGCTGTCCATTCTCCTGGGCGCCTCGCTCATGGCGCAGTGGGCGGTCTACGCCACCCGCCGGGGGGACCGCCGCCACACGGCCATGGCGATCGTGCTCGTCTTCCTGTTCGGGTTGGGTGCCCTCAACCTGCAGGTGGTCGTCTACCGGTCGCTGGAGGTCGGCCTGACATCGTCGCCGTTCGCCACCCTCTTCTACGGCGTGACCGGGGCCTTCATGATCGCCCTGCTGGTCGGGTTGGTCTTCGCCCTCGTCACCGCGTTCCGGTCGCTCGGCGGGCGCTACGCCGCCACTGACACGGACGGCGTCGCGGCGTTCGCGCTCTACTGGCACTTCCTGACGTTCGCGTTCTGCGCCCTGTGGCTCGTCGTGTACGTGAACAAGTAGGCCGCTGATGTTCACCGACGGATCCAAGCTGTACTTCGGTCTCGCCGTGATCGCCGGCTTCGCGTGCGGCGTGTTGGGATGGGCGACCGGCTGGCAGATGCAGGCCACGCTGGGCTCGGCGTCGGTCGTGATCGCGTTCTTGTTCCTCGGCGGTCTCATGCTCTACGTCCGCGACGACGACTCCGCGCCGGCGGCGCTCGACGCCGCTCCCTCCGTGCCGGCACCCCGCCACGCGACCTGGGCGCTCGTGGCCGCGTTCGGCGCCGCCCTGGCCGCGGTTGGGATGGCTCTCGACACCCGCCTGACCATCACCGGCCTCGTCGTGGTCGGACTGGCCATCCTGGAGTGGGCGATCCAGTCCTGGGCCGACCGGGCCAGCGCCGACCCCCTCTACAACGACCGGGTCCGCGGCCGGCTCATGCACCCCATCGAGTTCCCCGTGGCCGGCCTGCTGGCCGGGGGGCTCATCGTGTTCGGCTTCTCCCGGATCATGGTCGCGCTGTCCAAGGACAGTGCCATCGTCGCCTTCGCCATCGTCGGCGTCCTCGTCATGGTCGTGGCGGTGATCCTCGGCACTCGCCCGCAGCTCTCCCGGGCCGTCCTGGGCGGGGTGCTGTGTGTCTCGGCCGGTGCCGCGCTCGTCGGCGGCGTGGCCGGCATCGCCGCCGGCGAGCGAGAGTTCCACCCGCACGAGGAGGAGTGCGCCCAGCGCGGTGAGGGCTCGCTCACCGTCTCCAACAAGGCCGGTGTGGCAGGGACCATCACCTTCGACGGCGGCGCCTTCGATCCCGAGAGCTTCGTGGGTGGCCGAAACACCGTCCTCACCGTCATCTTCAAGAACCTGGGCGAGGAGGATACGAAGTTCATCGTCGAGGCGGGAGAGCGCGACGCGTTGGACAGCGAGGGGAACCCGCTCAAGGGCGCCGACGGCGAGGCGCTCCGGGAGCCCATCGAGTACTGCACCGACCTGGTCCGGCCCGATACCCAGCAGGCGCTCACCTTCAGTTTCCTCGAGCCGGGCACGTACCCGTTCATCGCGCAGGACGAGGCCGGCACCACCAAGGCCGAGGGCATGGTGACGGTCCCGTGACGGCACCGGCACCCATCGGGGTGGCTGTGCCCGACGATGGGCCGACGGGCGGCTTCCGTGGCTAGCGTCCCGGGCAGTGGAGCCACCATGCAACATCGGATGATCCGGCGCTCCGGGCCGCTCGCCGCGATGGCTGCGGGGGTCGTCGCGCTCGCCGGTTGCGCGCAGGGCGACGTGCCCCAGAGCACGATGGATCCCAAGGGTGAGTACGCGCAGACCATCTTCAACCTCTCCTGGCCGGTCTTCCTGATCGCCGGCGTGATCGGTGTCGTCGTCTTTGCGATCATCGGAGTGCTCATCGTCCGCTTCCGGGAGCGCCCGGGCCACGAGGAGACGCCCAAGCAGGTGCACGGCAAGCCGACGCTGGAGATCGCGCTCACCGTGCTGCCCGCCGTCCTCCTGGCCGCCATAGCGGTGCCCACGGTCAACGTCCTCTTCGACATCAACGCCGAACCGGAGGATGCGCTGGTCGTCAACGTCACCGGGCAGCAGTGGTGGTGGGAGTTCGACTACCCCTCGATCACCGGTGACGACGGCCTTCCACTGGTCACCGCCAACGAGATGGTGATCCCGGCCGGCCAGCAGGTGCGGCTCAACATCACCTCCCGCGACGTCATCCACTCGTTCTGGATCCCCAAGCTGAACGGCAAGCGGGACGCGGTGCCCGGCCGGGTGCACACCTGGAACCTCCACGCCGACGACCCGGGTGAGTACTGGGGGCAATGCACGGAGTACTGCGGGCTCTCCCACACCAACATGCGGATGCGGGTGATCGCCCTGACGTCGGCCGACTACGAGCGTTGGGTGGCGCAGCAGAAGACCGACGCCCGTGCCGCCGAGGACGAGGCCGCGGCACTCGGTGAGGCGCAGTTCAAGAGCCTCTGTGCCAGCTGCCACCAGGTGGACGGGTTGAAGGACGCCGAGGGGGAGCAAATCGTCGCCCAGCCCCAGACCCAGGTGTACAACGGCGCGGCGCCGAACCTGACCCACCTCATGAGCCGGGGGACCTTCGTCAGCTCCAACTTTGATCTCCTACGGCCGGACTGCCGGCTCGAGCGGGACGATCTCAGCGTCAACGACCCCGAGGCCTTCAGCGCCGCCTACGTCGAGGGCACCTCCGTCGAATGCCTCAACAAGACTCAGCTCGAGGCGTGGCTGCGCGATCCCCCCGCCATCTTCCCGATGTTCGTCGATCCCACCCAGCTGGAGGCGACCGACGGCAAGTACCGGGGCATGCCGAACCTCAACCTGACCGAGACCCAGATCGACCAGCTGGTGTCCTACCTCCAGACCCTGAAGTAGAGCACCGTTCCGAAGTAGTCACGATGTCTCAAGCACCCGCCACGAAGACGATCTAGCGAGCGAAGGGAGAACGCGATGGCCATTGTCGAGCAGCCTTCCGGGCCTCTCGCGCTGCGCGGCCCTTCGACCGTCACCCCCGACGTCGCGTACGGCGTGTTTCGCCGACCGGTGGCCACGAGCGGATGGAAGTCGTGGCTGTTCACCATCGACCACAAGAAGATCGGGATCATGTACGGCGCCACGGCGCTGTTCTTCTTCCTGGTCGGTGGCATCGAGGCGTTGCTCATCCGCCTGCAGCTCGCCCAGCCGGACGGGAAGCTGCTGTCGGCGGACACCTACAACCAGATGTTCACCATGCACGCCACCACCATGGTCTTCCTGGTGATCATGCCGATGGCCGCGGCCTTCGGCAACTACCTGGTGCCCCTGCAGATCGGTGCCCGTGACGTCGCCTTCCCCCGCCTCAACTCGTTCGGCTTCTGGGCCTTCTTCTTCGGCGGCGTGTTCCTCAACCTTTCCTGGTTCATGGGCGGCGCCCCCGACGGCGGGTGGTTCGCCTACGCGCCCAACACCGGCGTGCCCTTCTCACCGACCCACGGCATGGACTTCTGGGTCCTGGCGCTCCAGATCACCGGCCTGGCCTCGCTGTCGGGCGCCATCAACCTGATCGTCACCATCCTCAACATGCGCGCACCGGGCATGAGCCTCATGCGGATGCCGATCTTCAGCTGGATGATCCTGGTGGTGCAGTTCCTGCTGGTGTTCGCCATCCCGGTCATCACCGTGGCGCTGGTGCTCCTGAACTTCCAGCGGCTGTTCGGGGCCACGTTCTTCAGCGTCGACGCCGGGGCCGACCCGTTGCTGTGGCAGCACCTGTTCTGGATCTTCGGGCACCCGGAGGTCTACATCCTCGTGCTCCCCAGCTTCGGCATCGTGTCCGAAGTGCTGCCCGTCTTCAGCCGCAAGCCGCTGTTCGGGTACCCGTTCGTGGTGTTCTCCGGCGCGGCGATCGGGTTCATGGGGTGGGGGGTCTGGGCCCACCACATGTTCGCGTCGGGTCTGGGTCCCGTGTCGGTGGCGGTGTTCACGTTGTCGACGATGTTCATCGCCGTGCCGACCGGCGTGAAGATCATCAACTGGATCATGACCATGTGGGGCGGACGGTTGGTCTTCACCACGGCGATGCTCTTTGCCATCGGTCTCATCGTGGAGTTCACCATCGGCGGGTTGTCGGGCGTCACCCACGCCATCTCGCCGTCCGACACCCAGCAGACGGACACCTACTACATCGTCGCTCACTTCCACTACGTGCTCTTCGGCGGCGCCATCTTCGGGATCTTCGCCGGCTTCTACTTCTGGTGGCCGAAGATCTTCGGGCGGATGCTCAGCGAGAAGCTGGGCAAGTGGAACTTCTGGTTGATGGTGATCGGGATGAACGGCACCTTCGGCCCGATGCACATCGTGGGCCTGGAGGGTCAGTCCCGCCGCAACTACCGGGTGATCCCGGGCATGGGCGTGAGCTTCTGGAACATGGTCGAGACGATCAGCTCGCTCATCCTCGCCGTGGGGGTGCTGCTGTTCGTCATCAACGTCGTGCGCACCAACCTGCGCCCGCGCACCGCCCCCCTCGACCCGTGGGACGCCCGCACCCTGGAGTGGATGACCGCCAGCCCTCCCAAGGACCACAACTTCGATTCCATCCCTGCCGTCCACTCCATCGACGAGTTCTTCCATCGCAAGTACGAGGAGGACGAGGAGACCGGCGACTTCACCAAGATCGCCACGGCCGAGGAGATCCTGGCCGAGCAGGAGGCGCATGCCGACGCGCACATGCACCTTCCGTCGCCGTCGTACTGGCCGATGGTCCTCGCCTTCGGCCTGCCCGTGGTGGCCATCGGGCTCATCTACAACATCGTGATCTCCGTGGCCGGCGCCCTCATCATCATCCTCGGTGTGTACGGATGGGTCCAAGAGCCCTCCGTCGCCGACGACAGCGACTACGGCCCGCCGGGCGATGCCACGAAGGAGCTGGCCGCCGTTGAGTGACATCACCGCTGACGTGGCTGTGGCCTCGAGCCACGAAGCCGGCGCTGACCACGGCGAGACCGGTCACGCCACCACCACGGGCCTGTCCAACAACAAGCTGGGCATGTGGTTGTTCCTGGGGTCGGAGTGCCTGCTGTTCGGCGGCCTCATCTCGACCTACATGCTCTATCGCGGCCGCACGCAGGAGGGCCCGAAGCCCAGCCAGATCTACGACATCCCATTCACCTCGATCAGCTCGTTCATCCTGCTCATGAGCTCGCTCACGATGGTGCTGGCGGTGTCGGCGTCCAAGCACGGGGATTTGCGCCGGACCCGCTTGTGGCTCTGCGCCACTGCCGGGCTCGGCTCGCTCTTCGTCGGTGGCCAGGTGTACGAGTTCACCGCGTTCTACCGCGAGGGGCTGGGCTTCACCACCAGCCTGTTCGGCTCCAGCTTCTACACACTGACCGGCTTCCACGGCGTGCACGTGAGCGTGGGCATCATCATGCTGGTCTCACTCGTGGCGATCCTGCTGCGCGGGCGCATCGACGGCAACCGGGCCGAGGTGGTCGACATCGTCGGCCTCTACTGGCACTTCGTCGACATCGTCTGGATCGTCATCTTCACCCTCGTCTACCTGATCCCCGCCTGAGGAAACGCCCATGAGCGCCAACGATCTCGTCGATGCCACCGTCGAGCCGGCCGACGCCGACCTCCCGCAGTACAGCCCGCGGATGGACCTGGTGTACATCAAGGTCGCGGCGGTCTTGGTGGTGCTGACGGCCATCGAGATCTACGCCAGCTACGCCGACTACCTCGACAAGGCGTTCCTGCCGATCATGCTGTCCCTCATGATCACGAAGTTCCTGCTCGTGGTGCTGTTCTTCATGCACCTCCGCTGGGACTCCAAGCTGTTCGGGCGGATGTTCTGGGCCGGTGCGCTCCTGGCGGTGGCGGTGTACGTCGGCGCGCTGGCCACGTTCCAGTACTTCGCCAAGGTCTGATGATTCGCACTCGCAACCTTCGGTTGCTCGGCGAGCTCTGGTCGGAGTCGACCTTCGGTCGACGCCCAGCTGTGGG
>DASTFY010000002.1:0-10284 GCA_035719525.1 Acidimicrobiales bacterium | reverse complement strand
GAGCTCGGCAAGCTCGTCCTTCGCCGCTTCACCCACACCCCGGCGTGATGCCCTCCCCCGTCGCAGCCCTGGGCTGATCTGTGACAACCTTCGGTCAATCCCGTGCTCGGTGGAGGTGTAGTGGAGATGGCCAAGAAGAACCAGCGAGGCCAGGACGCGGCCGAGGGTTCGCACAAGCCGCCGGCGAAGATGAAGCGCAAGCCGTACGAGGCGGAGCTGCGCAAGCTGCACGCCGAGCTGGTCGCCATGCAGGAGTGGGTCAAGGCGACCGGGGCCAAGATCTGCATCGTCTTCGAAGGACGAGACAGCGCGGGCAAGGGGGGCACGATTAAGGCCATCACCGAGCGCGTGAGCCCGCGCGTCTTCCGAGTTGTTGCGTTACCGTCCCCGACCGAGCGGGAGAAGACGCAGATGTACGTGCAGCGCTACCTGCCCCATCTGCCCGCCGGCGGCGAGGTGGTGATCTTCGACCGCAGCTGGTACAACCGGGCCGGGGTTGAGCCGGTGATGGGTTTCTGCACTGAGGAACAGACCACCAAATTCCTCGCGCTGGCGCCCGGGGTCGAGAAGGCGATGGTCGATTCGGGGATCACGCTCGTGAAGTACTGGCTGGAGGTCGGCTCCGAGGAACAGACCCGCCGCCTGCAGAGCCGCATCGAAGACCCTCGCAAGATCTGGAAGCTCTCGGCCATGGACCTCAAGTCGTACAGTCGGTGGTACGACTACGCACGGGCCCGCGACGCGATGTTCGCCGCCACCGACACGGCGTGGGCACCGTGGTACGTGGTCAGGACTGACGACAAGCGACGGGGCCGGCTCAACCTCATCACCCACCTCCTCAGCCAGGTTCCCTACGAGCCCGCACCGCCGAAGCAGGTCAAGCTGCCTGCTCGCCAGAAGCCAGGGGACTACACCGAGCCGGATCTCGGGACGCGTGAGATTCCGACCCCGTTCTGACGTGGTCGTTCTCCGATGACCGACGGCCAGGCCAGTAGCGCCGCCGAGGTGGGCGGGGGCAATCGCCGGTTGGCGGTCCTGTTGGCGATGGCGATGTTCGTGCTCGTGGTCGACACCTCGCTGATGAACGTGTCGATCGCGGCGGTGGTTGAGGATCTCGGCACGACGGTCAGCGGTATCCAGTCGGCGATCGCGCTCGAGGCCCTGGTGTCGGCGGCGTTCATTCTGATCGGCAGCAAGGTCGGTGACCTGATCGGGCGGAAGCGGGCCTACGTGTTGGGTCTGCTGGCCTACGCCATCGGCGCCTTGGCGATGGCGCTGTCCCAGGGCTTGACGGCGGTCATCGTCTTCTGGGCCATCATCGGCGGGCTGGGCGCGTCGCTCCTGCTGCCGGCCATGCAGTCGCTGATCCACGGCAACTTCGAGGGAGCGGCCCAGAAGCAGGCCTACGCCCTGGTCGGCGCGGCGGCGGCGATCGCGGCGGCGGTGGGGCCGCTGCTCGGGGGGTTCATCACCACCTATCTGTCGTGGCGCATCGCCTTTCTGCTCGAGGATCTGATCATCCTCATCGTGCTGTCCGGCATCAAGCTCATCCAGGATGTGCCATACACCGGATCCCGCCACGTCGACATCGTCGGTGCGGTGCTCTCCGTCCTGGGCATGGGCGGCATCGTCCTCGGCATCCTGGTATGGCAGGAGGGGGGCGAAGCTGTCGGGGCGCTGCTGCTGATGGGTACCGTCGCGATGGCCGGGCTGGCCTTCTGGCTGGTGCGGCGCAAGCGGCAGGGCAAGCCGACGCTGATCGACCCCGATCTGTTCCGAGCGGTGCTGTTCCGGTTCGGCATCTCCGGGCAGACGCTCCAGCAGATCGCCCTGGGCGGCATGATGATCGCGCTGCCCATCTACCTGCAGATGGTGCTCGAGTACAACGCCATGCAGGCCGGCCTGTCGCTCGCCCCCCTGTCACTGAGCATGTTCGGCGTGGCGCTGCTCGCGGGCAAGAAAGGCGGACAGCGGCGCCCGGCCAGCATCATCCGGTTCGGATTCGCGCTCTTGACGGTCGGAGTGGTGTTCCTGATCGCCATCGTGCCCCGCGCCGACACCGGCTGGTACCTCCTGGTTCCGTTGCTGATCGCCGGATCGGGATTGGGCATGCTGGTGTCCCAGCTCAACAACTACACGCTGTCGCCGATCTCCGAAGAGCGCGTCAGCGAGGCCGCCGGCGTGAACTCGGCGGGCGGGTCGTTTGGGCTGTCGTTCGGGCTGGCCTTCACCGGCGCGATCATGCTGGCCACGCTGTCGTTCACGTTCACCAACATGGCGCAGGAGAGCACGGTGTTGCCTCCCGCCGAACAGCAGACCGTGGCCGACGCCCTGGAGAGTGACGCCGAAGTGATGAGCAACACTCAGCTCGAGGAACAGCTCGCCGGCCAACCGGAAGCGATCCAGGACGAGATCATCCGGATCAACACCGACGCCAGACCCCTTGCCCTCCAGGTCGCTCTGCTCATCCCGGCGCTCGCCGCCCTCCTCGGGTTGGGCCTCTCGTTCCGCATGATGCGCCTCCCGGATCCCACGCCGTCGGAGTCCACCGAAGGGATGGCGTTCGGCTGATCGGCCTCGGTCTGGCCGTCTTCTCCTCCCCGGCATGTGGCAGGAGGTCAAAACGCGTTCTGGCCCCGGCTCGATCATGCGGTGCGGCGGCCCCTGGTGACGAGGTACGTGACCGCATAGACGAAGCCAGGCTCCGCTCGGGCCCGCACCATTCCGGCGTCCCATTCCTCGACGACTCCAGTCGAGATGTCCCCGGCGGTCTCGTGCCGGTGGCGCACCCACGTCGGGAGGCCGAAGGCCAGATCGGGGTCGGTCAGAACGAGCACCTCGGCGTGAACCTCGATCTGCGACAAGCCGAGCGAGGCGAAGAGACCGGGGAACCTCCGGGCCAGCGTGCCGTGGCGGTACAGCACGTCGCGGCGATAGCGCCGCACCTCCTCCACGAGCGCTCGGCGCACCCCCGGCACCTCGATCACGAGGGAGCCCTGGTCGGGATCGCCGGCGACGACGATCCCGCCGGGGCGGGTCACGCGGACCATCTCGCGGAGCGCGGCGAGTGGGTCGTCGAGGTGCTGCAGCACCCGGTCGGCGCGGGTGCCGCCGAAGGCCCGGTCGGCGAAGGGCAGCCGTTCAGCCCGGCCCCGCACGACCAGCCCACCCCGCGCCCTGGCGCGCTGCACCATCGTCTGCGACGGGTCGACGCCGATGGTCCTCAGCGAGCCGAGGTCCCCGCCGGTGCCGCATCCCACGTCCAGCACCGGCTCGAGCCCGCGCAGCTGCGCCAGCGTCCACTGCTTGCAGGCCTGGATGGCCGGCCACGCGTTCACCCGGTCCAGCCAGTCGGCGGCCTCGTCGGGATCGGGGCCGCCGTCGACGTCACGGTAGGTGCCGGACATGAACCGCCCTGGCTCAGCGAGTGAGGCCGGACAGGTCGGCCCGAGTCCAGAACCCGAGCTCCGGCCCGTTACCGGGACCACTGCCGGTGTAGTGGGCCAGCCGGGCCCTGCCCTCCGGAGAGGTCGTGTCGACGACATCGAAAACGACGCCGGGCCCGGCGCTGCGGACCATGGTGTCGGCCTCGCCTGGGCGGCGCGGGGAAGCCGTCGTCAGCAGCACAAGGGGGACGTCGGCGGGCGTGCGGCCGCGCACGGCCGCGGCTCGGGCCAAGGCCCGCAGTGCCACCTCGCTGCGTTGCATGCCGCCTCGGAGGCTGGTGTTGGTACCGGCAACATCGAACAGCCAGCGTCGTCCGCCGCGATCCGTGGCCGAGAAGCTCACCGTCACGCCCGAGCCCCGGACCCGGACGTTCCGGCCGGACAGCGCGAACCCGGCCTCGATCAGTGCTTCCTCCGCCAGCGTGGCCGCCGGCCGATCTTCGCGAGACCGTCCCTCCGGCGCAAGCTCCGCCTCGTCCGCCACCCGGCGGCGGGCGATGGCGACGTAGGCCGGGTCGAGGTCGTAGCCCACGTACCGCCGGCCGAGCTGCGCTGCAGCGACGAGGGACGAGCCGCTGCCCATGAAGGGGTCGAGCACCAGGTCGTCGAGGAAGGTGTACAGCCGGATCAGGTGGGCGGGAAGCTCGACCGGGAACGGCGCCGGGTGTCCGACCCGGTGAGCGCGCTCCGCCGGGATGGGCCACACATCCAGGGTCAAGGCCATGAAGTCCTCGGCGCCGAGCGTGCTTTCGCTGGGGAGGCCCTCGGCCTGCCGTTGCGCGGGGGTGCGGACGCGTGAGAACCGGCCCTTGCTGGCGATCACCACCCGCTCGGTCAGGTCGCGCAGCACGGGATTGGTGGCGGCCCGGAACGAGCCCCATGCGCACGAGCCGGTGGCGCCCTCGCCCTTTTGCCAGATCAGCTCCCCGCGCAGCAGTAGCCCGAGCCGATCCTGCAGGATGCGGATCACGTCGGCGGAGAGACTGCGATAGGGCTTGCGACCCAGGTTGGCCACGTTCACAGCGATGCGTCCGCCTGGCTCCAGGGTCCTGGTGCACTCGGCGAACACGTCGGTGAGCAGCTCGAGGTACTCGAGGTAGGAGCCGGGTACGCCGTCCCGCTCCAATTCCTCCTCGTACTGCTTGCCGGCGAAGTACGGCGGCGAGGTGACGACCAGTGCCACCGATCCGGTGGCCACGTCGGTCATCGAGCGGGCGTCGCCGCACAGGAACGGCTCGGCGACAGGCTTGGGCGGTTGGACCTCCGCGTCGTCGGAGAGCTCGGGTGGTTGGAAGCGCTGATAGAACCCGGATGCGTCGTGGGCCTCCCGTCGACCCACGCCGAAGTTCGACGTGGAGGTGGACCGGGACGGCGATGGGCGGCGAGGCATCCGCGGGCGAGGCTAGCGGTCACCCCCGGTGGGACAGAACATCCGCGCGCCCTTCCAGGCTCCGGCGGGCTCCCACTAGTCCGTGTACAGGCCACCGTCGGGATGGAGGAGCTCGCCCGTGAAGTACGCGGACTCGTCGCTGGCGAGGAAGAGCGCCGTGTTGGCCACGTCGGCCGGAGTCCCCTGGCGCCCCATCGGGATGGCCGAGAGGATCTGCTCGCGGGTCTCGTCGGCCAAGTCGAGGACGGCCGTCATGTTGGTGTCGATGAAGCCGGGTCCGATGGCGTTCACCCGGATGCCGGCCGGCGCGAGCATTCGCGCCGCCTTCTTGGTGAGCATCCAGACTGCGGCCTTCGAGAGCACGTAGCCGAGTGGGCCGGCGTCGGGGAGCTTTGCGGCCACCGACGCGATCGTGACGATCGAGCCCTTCGCCCCCGCCGCCAGCATCCGTTGCCCACACGACTGGATGGCCAGGAGCGTGCCCACCAGGTTGACATCCATCACCCGCCGTATCTCGTCGACGTCGGCCTCCACCAGATCCCAGCCCGGCCGGTCGAGGTAGGCGAGGCGGCGGAGGTACATCTCGGCGTCGGCCTGGACGTCGCCGGAGCGGTAGCCGGCATGGCTGATCCCGGCCGCGGTCACGAGCACGTCGACGGCGCCATAAGTGAGGGCTGCGGTCTCGGCCACCCGTTCGTTGTCGGCGGCGCTGGCCGCGTCGAGGTGGGCGTACGTCGCCCGTCCACCGGCGGCGACGATCTCGGCCGTCACCGCCTCGCCGGCATCGTCCAGCAGGTCGGCCACGACCACCGCAGCCCCCTCCTCGGCGAAGCGAAGGGCGCAGGCGCGCCCGATCCCGTTGCCGGCCCCCGTCACCACGCAGACCTTTCCCCGGAGCCGGTCGACCACGCGGTCAGCGCCTCCCGCGGTAGGCCATGTGGAGCACGGCCACCACCGTCATCGCATCGACGATCTCCCCCCGCAGGACCATGTCGAGCACCTCCTGGAACGCGAACACGGCCACCTGCAGGTGCTCGGTGTCGTCCCGCTCCTCAGCGGAGGCCGGGTGCAGGTCGCGTGCCGCGAACACCGTCGCCCGCTCCTCCACCACGCTCTTGGAGCTGTCGAAGGCGCACAGCCGCTCGAGTCGGCCCGCCGCCAGACCGATCTCCTCCACCAGTTCCCGCTGCGCGGCCACCTCGTCGGCTTCACCGGGCAGGCACCCACCGGTCGGCATCTCCCACGTCGGCTGCCCGATCACGTAGCGCCACTGACGGACGAGGGCGACGTGGTCGTCGTCGAGGTAGGGCAGCATCCCGACACAGGGGTTGGTGGTGACGACGCCGTAGAGGCCCTCGTGACCATGGGGGAACCGCACCTGGTCCTCCCGCACCGAGATCCAGGGGTTCCGGTAGACCTCGTGGGTCTCCAGCCGGATGATGGGTGCCGGCTCCGGGAGCTCCTCGGGCCAGGGCAGACCGCTGGGGTGTCTCGGCCGGCGGGTGCCGGCTGGTGCTGGGTCGGCCATCGGCTGCGGGACACTACTGTTCAGGCGGCGGCCACCTCCGCGTGATCTGCGGGCCCCCGTTCGACCATGCTGTGCTGGCCATGGCAGTTGGACGGCTCGCGCCCGCCCCCCCGGAAGATCGCCTCGTCGGCGACGTGCCGAGGGCCCGCCGCGGCCCCGGTGCCACGGCGGCGCGGCTGGTGCTGTCACCGTTCCGCTGGCTCGAGCTCCATCCCGTGAAGGGCTCGCTCTTCGGCGCCTACCTGGTCGCCGCCTACTTCCTCATGCGCGACGGGATCTTCTACGACCGGGAGCGCCTGTTCCCGCTCATGTTCGTGGGCCTGGCCATTCTGGCCATCGGCTCCGGATGGCGCCGCCTGCTCGAGCTGATCCTGTATTGGGTGCCCTTCTTCCTCCTGTGGGTCGCCTACGACCTGATCCGAGGACAGGCCGACAACGGCCGCGCCATCTACACCACCGAGCCCATCACGATCGAGAAGGCATTGTTCCTCGGGCGGGTCCCGAGCAACGTCCTGCAGGACCGTCTGTACGTCCCGAGCGAGGTGCAGTGGTGGGAGACGATCACCGGTCTGACCTACATGAGCCACTTCTTCTTCGTCTACTCGACCGCCGCCGTCCTGTTCATTCGTAGCAAAGAGCGCTTCCTGCGCTGGATGACGGCGCTGGTGCTCCTCACGGTACTCGGGCTTCTCGGCTACTGGCTGTTCCCGATGGCACCGCCGTGGATGGCGGCTGACAACCTCGGTCTGCTGCCCGACCTGGCCCGTCCGGGAACCCGTGGCCTGCGTCTGCTCCACCTCAGCTTCGCCGACCGGCTCTGGACCCACGGGAAGAACAACGTCCAGATGGTCAACCCGGTGGCCGCCATGCCGTCGCTGCACGCCGGATACTCGATGCTGTTCAGCTGGTTCTTCCTGAAGCGGACGCGGCGCGTCTGGATCAAGGCGCTGTTGGCGCTCTACCCGGTACTCATGGGCTTCACGCTGGTCTACGGCGGAGAGCACTACGTGATCGACATCCTGGCCGGCTGGCTGCTCGCCATCTTCGCCGTCGAAGTCAGCGACCGGTTCCACGACCGCCGCGAGCAGCGAGCGCTCGCTCGTCGGCAACCTGCCCCAGTCGTTGAACCAGAAACAGTCTCCGCATGAGCAGGGGCGACAGGTGACGATCTCGTTGCGTCGCCACCTACGGCCTTCGGCCCGATATCCTCTGGCCGCGGTCGGAGCATGGCAGGAGGTGACCTGAATCGTGAACGACGCGCGACTGGTGCAGCCAGTCAGGAGCCAGCCGGCCACCGCGTTGGTCGGCCTCGCGGCCGCCATCGCCCTGATAGCGGGCTGCGCCAACAGCGGAGCCGTCACCCTGCAACAGCCCGAGCCGCCGACCCAGCCCGTCATCGTCACGTCGGCGACCGCGCCGACCACGCCGATCGAGGTCACCGTCCCGAGCACGCTGCCTACGACCACGACGACGACCACCACTCTCCCGCCGACCACCACGACGACGACCATCGCCACCACTACGACGGTGGACCCCTACCTGGTGGCGACGCCGATGTTCCCGATCCAGGTTCTCCGCAAGGGCGCCAGCGGCGATCGGGTGATCGATCTCCAGAACCGGCTTCTGCAACTCGGGTTCTGGCTGGATGGCGCCGACGGCAGCTACGGGTTGGCGACCAGTCAGGCGGTCATGGCCTTCCAGAAGTACTTCGGTGTCTCCGACCGGAGCGGCCGCGTCGACCAAGCGACGGCGGATGCGCTCAACGCGGCGACCGCCCGGCCCCGGCCCCATGCCACCGAGGGCGATCTGATCGAGGTCAACAAGGCCGCGCAGGTGCTCCACATCATCCGTGGCGGCCAGGCCGTGTGGACCCTCAACACTTCGACCGGCTCGGGCCGCGCGTACACGGAAACCAGCCAGAAGGAGCCCGGCAAGATCCTGAAGGGCGACGCCCAGACGCCGGACGGCCTCTACTCGGTCAACCGGGAGCGGGCCGAGGGCTGGTGGGAGGGTGAGCTCGGTAAGCTCTACCGGCCGAAGTACTTCCGTGGCGGCATCGCCGTCCACGGCTCGACCAACATCCCGAACTACCCGGCCAGCCACGGCTGCGTGCGGGTCAGCACTCCAGCCATGGACTTCATCTGGGCCGAGAACCTGATGCCGATCGGGATGCCCGTCTGGGTCCACAGCTGACGCTGTGGCCACAGGCCGGGCCGACCGACCCCGATTGGCGACGGCTCAGGCCGTCATGTCGAGGAGGTAGGCCCGCAGGTCGGCGGCCTCCGTCGGGAGCCGCTCGACCCAGGTGGCGATCGGATCGTGGCGGAGCAGCGCGTGCGTGTGCAACGCGGCGCCGAGCACGGCCACCCGGTCCTCCAACTCGGGGGTCCGGCTGGCCAGCACCAGCACTCGGTCGCCCTGGATGGCCACCGTCTCGCCGGCGGAGAAGAGCGACCTGGTCTCGGTGGCCAGCGCCACCCGGGCGGCGTTGCGCTCGATGGGGGGATGCTCGGCCAGGGAGGCATCGATCACGACCAGCGCGTACACCAGGTCGGTTTGCAGGTGGAGGGAGGCGCAGTGGTCGTACACCTGGCGGAGGCGCAGCGCGAGGACGCCCGTCCGAGCCAAACCTGTCGTCGGGTCGACGCAGTCCTCCTGACCGGCACCGTGGAGGAACCCATCGGCCCAGGCCGCTGACAGTGCCATGCCCATGTCGAAGGTCAGTAGACCTCGCGCCGGCGGCCCGCCGATACGAGCCAGGGTCTCCAACCAGCAGGCGATCTCCGGCAGCGCCCACCCGTCCGCACCGGCCTGGAACCCGAATCGGCGCACGGCGCCCGGGAGGTCGGCGTCGCCACGATCGGCGGCCAGTGCCAGGTCCTGCGCGACGTCCTGCAATCGGGCGCTCACCCCGGGCGGAGCCCCGCCCGACGCCGCCGACCAGGCGCACAGGAGCTCGACGCCCGTCCGCTCGACTGTGCCCTTCTTCCGTCGTGCCACGGGAATGGGACGGCCGACCCGGCGGATTATGACGCGGCGCGGGACGACGGCGCCGGGCGCACGCGGAGGTGTCGGTCCTCGGCCGTGAGGCAGCGGCCGGTCGCCAGGTCGAACTGCCAGCCGTGCAGGTGGCACGTGAGCACCCCGTCGCAGATCTCGCCGAAGACGGTCAGGTCGGCCTGGCGGTGCGGGCACCAGCGCTCCATCACGTACCCGTCGAGCTCGATCTCCTCCACCTCCGGCGGCGGGGCCAGGCGGTACCGGGCCTCGGCCTCAGCTCGGACCATGCGCTCCTCGGAGAGCGACTTGAAGAAGTTGTAGACGAATTCGTTGAACTCCCCGGCCCGCCAAGCTCGGAAGCGGCAGGACAGGAACAGGGCGTTCGACCAGTCCACGGCGCGGTCCTCCACGACCGTCTCCACCAGTTCCCGGGGCAGGTCGAAGGAGAAGGCGTACTCCTCGCCGTCGTGGCGCCGTACTTCGCCCCGGGGGAAGTCGATGAGGACGGCGTCCCCACCCGTCCGGACGAGGACGTTGGCGCCGACGCCCTGGCGCAAGGTCGGAGCCAGCGCCAGGAGCGGCTCCCACCACTCCCGAAGCCGCCGCACCAGGTCGGTGGCCGGACGGGCCCAGCTGGCCTTGTGCTCGGCCAACCACGGCGCCCAGTCCGCGGCGTAGCGCTCCAGATAGGTCCGCTTGTCGTCGAAGATGGCGCGGACCTCGGAGTCCGGAATCGGATGGGTGACGGCGACGTCGGTGGGCGTGATCTCGAATGTCGTGCCGGGGATCGCCACCCGAGCAGTGTCGATCCCCGCGGCGGCCAGCCGCTCGACGAAGACCGTCTGGTCCGGGAAGATGGCCAGCTCGTCGCCGTCGATGACGTTGAGGTGGAACAACTCGGGGTCGAGGAAGCACGGCGG
>DASTFY010000001.1:0-10489 GCA_035719525.1 Acidimicrobiales bacterium | reverse complement strand
GTAGCCCTTGTCGATGACGGCCACGTTCGTGATCCCGTGGTTGGCGGCCAGGTAGTAGGCGGTGGCCAGGCCGTGCACACCGGCCCCGACGATCACCACGTCATAGGCCGGCCGCAGCTCGTGGTGGCGCCACGCCCGCGGCCAGGGGCCGTGGGACAGGCCGTGGCGGAGGAGGTGGAGCGCCGAGTAGCGCGAGCGGTGGCGCGAGCTGCGCCCCCGTCCCGGTTGCTTCCCAGACCCCATCCGAGCCCCCTCGACCGATTCGAGCCTAGGAGTCACGGGAAACGATATCCACTCTCAGGAAACGGAGGGACCGGGTGGCAACAGCAAGCATTCGGCTCTCGTCGCGCCAGGCGCGATCGGGGCCGAACGCCTCGGACGTGTTCGGCTCAGGTGACGGCGACTAAGCCTGGGTCATGCCGTAGCTGATCACCGACAAGAAGCGGATGGGCAGCTTCGTCAGCTCCGTCGGGCCATGAGGCACCTCGCCGTCGAACTGGAGGGCGTCACCGGTGGCCATCTCGTAGCGGGCGGCGCCGTAGCCGTAGGTCATCTTGCCCTGCAACATGTAGATCAGCTCGGTGCCCGGGTGCTGGAAGAGCGGAAAGACCTCCGTACGCTCCATCAGGGTGACGAGCAGCGGTTCCATGCGCTTCGCCGAGCCCCGCATCGACCCGAGGAGCTGGTAGCGGTGTCCGGCCCGGGTCCCCCGACGGACGATGTCCAGCCCGGAGCCGGCCGGGATGAACAGCGCGTCGTGCTCTTCCTCCAACCCTCGGAAGAACGAGGTGATGGGCACCGCGATGGCGGCCGACAGGCGAGCCAGGGTGGCGAGGCTGGGTGAGGCCTGCGCGTTCTCGATCTTCGAGAGCATCCCCTTCGAGATGCCGCTGCGCTCGGCCAGCTGTCCCACGGTGAGGCCGAGCTCCTGACGGTATTCACGCACCCGCTGGGCGAGCACGCTGTTGAGCGAACCCTCCAGCCCCGCGGCGTCGGCCTCGCCGATGACCGGGGGCTCGGCCCCGGTGTGGCCTGGTCCCACGGCCGGGCAGCATAGGTCCACGCCCTCATCGCCGGGGTTCCGACGACACCCGGCCTTGTATCTCCCCAGCGAACGCTGTTTACTCGTGGGAAACTCTTGGGGGCTGTGTCCGACGTCCACGCACGGATCCGTCGGCCGCTCGAGCGATGGGGAAGGAGGGTGCCGTGTCGGACCTCGAACGACACCTCGCACGCGAGGGCCGCGACGATTCGGTGCGGGAGGTGCGCCGCCAGATCGACGAGTCCGGCGTGACCTACATGTACTACCAGTTCGTCTCGGTCACCGGCCGGATCATGGGGAAGGGCATCCCGGCCAAGCACTGGGACCGGATCGCCAACGCGGGCTTCCAGCTCGTCTACGGCTCGACAGCCAACCTCTTCATCGACCGTCATGGCGAGTACATCGGTTACGGGCCCGAGGCGCGCGAGCTGGTCGGCATCCCCGATCCGGAGACGTTCTGCGTGCTCCCGTGGGACCCGAAGACCGCCCGCGTGTTCTGCACCCTTTTCCGCGGCAGGGAGGAGGAGGTGGACGGCGGCAGCTACCTGACGTCGGATTGCCGGGGCAACTTGAAGCGGCTGCACGACGACTTCAGGACGGAGACCGGTCTGGAGCTGCGCGCCGGGTGCGAGCCCGAGATGATGTGGCTCAAGGTCGACGCCGACGGCAAGCCGACCGTCGAGGGCAAGACCAAGCCGTACTGCTACCACATCGATCAGTTCTCCGAGCTGCAGCCGATCATCCACCGGGTGCTGGAGTACTCGGAGGCCATGGGCCTCGACATGATCCAGGGCGACCACGAGGATGCACCTGGTCAGCTCGAGCTGAACTTCATGTTCGACGTCGCCGAGCTCACGGCCGACCGCCTCACGACCTACCGCCAGATCTGCAAGCAGGTGGGCCGGGAGTTGGACGCCTTCCCGTGCTTCATGCCCAAGCCGTTCATGGGCGTGTCCGCCAATGGTTGCCACCACAACATCTCTCTGTGGCAGGGCGACGACAACATGTTCCTGCCCGACACTGACAACCCGCGGATGCCGGGCAAGGTCGGCTTGCATGCCATCGGCGGGGTGCTGGAGCACCTGAGCGCGCTCACCTGCATCACCGCACCGACGGTCAACTCCTACCGCCGTTTCCACGACGCCGGCTTCTGGGCGCCGATCTTCGCCGACTGGGGCTTCCAGAACCGCACCACGGCGCTGCGCATCAGCGCGCCTGGTCGGTTCGAGTACCGCTCGGTCGATTCGGCCGTCAACCCCTACCTGTCCTTCGCCGCCCTGCTGGCGTGCATGAAGGACGGCATCACCCGCAGCATCGATCCCGGTCCGCCGGAGGAAGCCAACATCTACGAGGCCATCAAGGCCGGCAAACAGGTGGCCCGGATCCCCGGCACCCTGGGCGAGGCGCTCGACGCGCTGGACGCGGATGCCGTCGTCCAGTCGGCCCTACCGGGTGAGATGTACAAGGTCTTCCGGCACTACAAGCGGGACGAGTGGGAGCGGTTCATCTCCACTGTCAGCGATTGGGACATCAACGAGTACCTCGACGTCCTGCCCTGACGGCAGCGCCCGAGAGGTGAGTCCAGAAGGGAGCAGCGATGTGCGGCATCGCCGGTGTCATCCACCGGAACGGCGCGAGCGACATCGGGTCCGAGATGACCCGCATGCTGCAAGCCATGAAGCACCGCGGGCCGGACTCCACCGGCTACGCGCTGTACGGCACGCCCACCGACCAGATCGTCATCCGGTTCAAGCTGGCCGACGCCAACGATCGGCGCGACTTCGAGTTCAGTGAACGTCTCGAGCGCCACCGCTTGGAGGTCGAATCACGGCTGGGCAAGATCGGCGCCTCGATCGACCGGGTCGAGGGCGACACCGAGTACGCCTATCGGGCCAGCGTGCGCTACGGGGGCGACCTCAAGGCCCTGGCCGACTACCTGGAGGATGTGCCCGGCTGCGAGGTGCTGTCGCTCGGCCACACGCTGGAGATCGTCAAGGACCTCGGCGATGCCGAGTCGGTGGCGGCCACCTACGGCTTGTCGTCGTTCCGGGGCACGCACGCCATCGGCCACGTGCGGATGGCCACCGAGAGCGACGTCGACATCTCGGGTGCCCACCCGTACTGGGCCTACCCCTTCTCCGACGTGGCGGTCGTGCACAACGGCCAGCTCACCAACTACTTCCATTGGCGTCGCCGCCTCGAGCGGGCCGGCCATCGCTTCCAGAGCGAGTGCGACTCCGAGATCATCGCCGTCTACCTGGCCGAGAAGATGGGCGGCGGCCTGACATTGGAGTCGGCGATGAAGGAGAGCCTGGACGACCTGGACGGAGTGTTCACCTACGTGGCCGTCACCGCCGACAGCCTGGGCGTGGCCAAGGACGAGATGGCGGCCAAGCCATTGGTGCTGTTCGAATCGGATCCGCTCGTCGTGCTGGCCTCTGAGGAGGTGGCCATCCGCGCACTCATCGACCACGAGATCGACACCTACGACCCGTACGAACGGGAGGTGTTGGTGTGGACGCTGTAGCCGAGTCGCCGACCGGCGCCGGGTCCAGCAGGAGCATCACCTACGACGCCCGCGGCCTGGCCGAGCCCGACGCCGAGGTGCCGATGGTGTCGGCCATCGACCCGGCCGCTCGCGCCGCGGTGTTCGACGCCGCCAACCTGACGACGCGCCAGATCAACCTGGAGCTGAGGTGGTTGCTCTACGAGCAGGGCATCACCGACGTCACCGTGCAGAACCCGGGCGCCAAGCACTCAATCGGCGTCGGGATCCTCACCCGCTGCCGGATCCGCTTCGAGGGCAGCCTGGGCTACTTCGGGTGCGGGCTGATCGACGGGCCGGAGATCACGATCACCGGCCGAGTGGGCTGGTCGGTGTGCGAGAACATGATGTCCGGCGTGGTCGTGATCGAGAAGAACGCCGGCTCACTGACCGGTGCCGCCCTGCGCGGCGGCGACCTGGTGGTCAAGGGCAGCGTCGGGGCCCGAACCGGCATCGACCAGAAGGGCGGCACGATCCTCGTCGGCGGCAACGGTGGCATGAACGTGGGCTTCATGCTGCAGCGCGGGCGTCAGATCTACTGCGGCGATGTCGGCCCCGGCCTCGGCGACTCCATGTACTCGGGCGCCATCTACGTGGCTGGCAAGGTCGCCTCGCTAGGCGTCGACTGCGTGGAGGCCGACCTCGAGGACGCCGATCACGAAGTGCTCGATCGCAAGCTGTCGATGTACGGGATGGACCGCCCGGACGCGTTCCGAAAGTTTGTCTGCGGCCAGCGGCTCTACAACTACGACAGCCTCGAGCCGTCGGAGCGGAAGCTGGTCCTGTGACATCTGGTCCTGTGAGAGGAGCCGCACATGGGCGCTGAGGACTCGCCGTCCCGCAAGAACATCCTCGGGCGGAGCCACATCTTCACCCCGGAGGTCATCAACGACATCCACGTCAAGGCCGAGCTCGGCCGCTACCGGATGCGTGGCTTCTCGATGTTCAAGCCCATCCCCCACTGGGACGAGCTCATGTTCCTGCCGGGCACGCTGACGCGCTTCGTGATCGAGGGCTACCGGGAGAAGTGCGAGACCAGGACCGTGCTCGGGGCCCGTTTCGCGAAGCGGCCGATAGCGCTCGACATACCCGTGTACATCACTGGCATGTCCTTCGGCGCGCTCTCTCTCGAAGCAAAGATGGCGCTGGCCAAGGGCGCGTCGATGGCCGGCACGGCGACCTGCTCGGGCGAGGGCGGCATGATCCCGCCCGAGCGCGATCTGTCGACCAAGTGGTACTACCAGTGCATCCAGAGCCGCTACGGCTTCAACCCCCATCACCTGATGTTGGCCGACGCCTGCGAGTTCTTCATCGGTCAGGGCTGCAAGGTCGGCCTGGGCGGGCATCTCATGGGCCAGAAGGTGACGGAGCAGGTGGCCGAGATGCGGTCGCTGCCGGCCGGGATCGACCAGCGCTCGCCCGCCCGCCATCCGGACTGGCTCGGCCCGGACGACCTGTCGTTGAAGGTGCAAGAGATCCGGGAAGCCACCGATTACCAGATCCCCATCCAGCTCAAGCTGGGCGCCGCCCGCGTCTACGACGACGTGCGGATGGCCGCCAAATGCGGGCCGGACATCATCTACCTCGACGGTGCCGAAGGCGGCACCGGCGCCGGGCCCCACATCGCGGCCGAGGAGACCGGCATCCCGCTGATGGCCGCCATCCCCGAGGCCCGCAGGGCGCTGGAGGACGTCGGCCTGTCCGACGAGATCGACCTCGTGGTGGCGGGCGGCATCCGCAACGGCGGCGACATCGCCAAGTGCCTGGCGCTCGGGGCCAAGGCGGTGGCCATCGGCCACTCGGCACTGATGGCCCTCAACTGCAACAAGGAGATCCCGGGAGTCACCGACTACGAGGGCACCGTCGGAGTGCCGGCCGGCCAGTGCTATCACTGCCACACCGGTCGCTGCCCCGTCGGCGTGGCCACCCAGGATGTCGAGCTGCGCAAGCGGTTGGTGGTCGACGAGGCGGCCGAGCGGGTCTACAACTTCCTGCACACGCTGACCCTGGAGGTGCAGATGCTGGCCCGGGCGTGCGGCAAGACCGATGTGCACTCCCTGGAGCCCGAGGACTTGTGCGCTCTCACGGTGGAGGCCGCCGCCATGGCCAAGGTGCCTCTCGCCGGGACCGACTACATACCCGGTGTCACCGACACCAGGACGCTGGCCGAGATCCGGGACCTGCTCGAGCGCGTGCTGGACAAGCCCCGATGAGCGCCACCGTGGGTCGCAGCGGCCCCCACATCGGCATCGACGCCGAGGAGCTGGCCGGCCACTCGTTCCCCTACCAGCACGACATCAGCCTGGTGCGCGACATCGACCTCCAGGCGGCCACTCCGGGCGCCGACCTGAACTGGCTGGAGGACGTCACCCTGCTGGAGGAGGACGGCGTTCCGGCGGTGTTCGACCGCTACTCGAACTCCTTCCTCAAGATCTACTTCGTCATCCCGGAGGGCCAGGCGGACGACATCGCCCGCAAGGTCCTCATCGCGCACCTGCAGAGCGGCAACAGCTATGGCATCCGCCTGAAGGCCCAGCACGCCAAGTTCCCCCAACCGACGCTGGGCCCATGGGTCGAGGGCTCCGCCACCGCCGGACAGGACTGGCAACCGTCCGTGCTCGAGGGCTGGGAGCCGCCCGACGGCCACTGAGCTCGTCGTCCGGCGAATCGCCGGAGGGCTTCTCGCGGAGTGCCGAGGCGGATTCCGCAACGGAGCTCCGTGAGCTTGCGCTCATGTGGAGATGACCGGTTCCAGGATCGTCGTCGAGGGGGCTCCGACCAGCGCCGGTGAGAGGTCGGAGGTGGCCCAGACGGTCGTGCGGAGGAAGTCGAGGAACGCCTGAGCTCGTTCGCTGGTGTCGAAGTCGAGGTCGATCACCACATAGTCGGATCGGTCGACCGGTTGCTGGACACGCGTCGCTCGCACGCCGGCCGCCTGCCGTGCCTCCCGGAAGTGGTCGAAGGCCGAGAGCCACGTGGCGAGGTCGGTGATCGAGTGCTCGATGTGCAGTGTCGCCATGGCGCGACGGTACGGAAGCCACCGGGCCTGGCCAATCCCAGGTTGTTGGGGTTGGGTGGGGCCTACTGTCGACGTGTGGTCGAGCGGGTCGCCCAGATCTGTGCCGCGCACGACGACGAGCGTCCGTTGCGGATCGCTTTGCTGGACGAGTTGCAGCATCTCGTCGGTTTCGATGCCTTCGCCTGGCTCCTCACCGACCCGGAGACCGAGGTCGGCTGCGCACCGCTGGCCGACGTCCCGGGCCTGCCGCTCTTGCGCCTGCCGGAGCTGATCCGGCTCAAGTACCTGACTTCCGTGAACAGATGGACCGGGCTCGGCGCGGGCGCGGTCACCCTCCAGTCCGCGACCCGAGGTAAGCCATCGTGGAGCCTGGCGTGGCGGGAGCTGCTGGTCGACTACGGGGTGACCGATGTGGCGTCGCTGGTCTTCCGGGACCGGTTCGGCTGCTGGGGTTGGCTCGACCTCTGGCGGACCGGGCCCGGACGTCACTTCACGGAGGCGGAAACGACGCTGCTGGCGGCGCTCACCTCGCCGATCTGCGACGCGCTCCGCCGCTGCCAGGCCGGGACCTTCAAGCTCGACGGGTCTGAGGGCGCTCAGGCAGGACCGGTCGTCCTCGTGCTCTCGCCGGAGCTGACCGTGCGGGCGCAGACCGCTGAGACCGAGGAGTACCTGCGGATGCTCGTCCCACCGGACGCCGATCGGCCGCCGGTTCCGGCTGGGGCGTACAACGTGGCCGCTCAGCTTCTGGCCGTCGAGGCCGGCATCGATCCACACCTGCCGTCGGCCCGGGTGCACCTGACGGGAGGGCGCTGGCTGACCCTGCGGGCGGCCCGGATCAGCGGGCCGCCGCCGCAGGAGCAGTCCGACATCGCGGTGACGATCGAGAGGGCCTCGTCCACGCAACGCCTCGATCTCTTCGTCCGCGCCCACGGTCTCAGCGAGCGGGAGGCGGAGCTGGTCCGGCACCTGGCCGCGGGCTCCGACACCCGCCGACTGGCGCAGCAGATGTACGTCTCCTCGCACACCGTCCAGGACCATCTCAAGTCGATCTTCGCTAAGACCGGGGCACGCAACCGCCGGACGCTTCTCGCCCGCATCACCGGGCCGTGAGCCCGCCGGTCGTCAGGACGTCGTTGTTGACGGCGTGGTACAGCGACCGACCACGTGCCGGTCGCTGTAGGCCTCGATCGACCCCAGACGGCTTCGGCGGCGGCGAAGTCCGCCAGAATGCGAGCCGTGGAGAGGCGCGGTCTCGATGTCGCGGCCGTGTCTCGGTTCCTCCGCGATCGCTACGGCTCCGTGGACGGAGTGCATCCGCTCGAGGGCGGCGCGTGGTCGACGGCCTTCGGGTTTACAGCGGGAACGCGAGCCCTGGTGGCCCGGTTCGGCGACCACATCGAGGACTACGAGAAGGACCAGATGGCGAGCGCCTGGGCTCGGCCGCAGCTCCCGGTGCCACCGGTCCACGAGGTGGGGGAGGCCTTCGGAGGCGTGTTCGCCGTATCCGAGCGGATGACGGGCGACCACCTCGATGGCTTGCCGCCGGAGCGGATGTCGAGGGCCATCAGCGCTCTCTTGGAGACCCTGCTGGCGTTGGAGAGCGTGGCGCTCCCCGGTGACGGCTACGGCGGATGGCTCGCGCCGGCCGGGCACGCCTCGCACGACAGCTGGCGTGAGTTCCTCCTTTGCGTGCCTGACCGTGACGACGTCCGCATCCAGGGATGGCGGGAAGGGCTGGACGCTGATCCGCACGCGCGGCAGGTGTTCGGCGACGCCCAGCGGCGGCTCGAGCAAGTGGTGCACCATTGCCCCGATCGAAGGCAGGTCATCCATGGCGATCTTCTCGCCGGCAATATCCTCGTCGATGCCGACGATCGCGTCAGCGGTGTGCTGGATTGGGCTAACTCGCTGGCCGGCGACGCGCTCTACGATTATGCGTGGCTGATCTTCTGGGCACCGTGGCACCCCGGTCTCGACGCGGCCAGCGTCCGCCGGCGCACGGCCGCCGGCCATGGCGACGACCTCGACAAGCGGCTCCTCGCCTACCAGCTCCAGATCGGGCTCGACACGATGCAGTACCAGGCGTTCGCCGGCCTCGCTGACGACCTGGCGGCCACCGCCAGGCACGTCCGTGACCTGCTCTAGTTCGTGACCGGCACCTCGGCCTGGGCTCCCTGATGCTCGACGCGGAGCACCAGCGATCCTGACCCGAGGGGTACCTCCCACCAGAGCGTGGCGTCGGCTGATGCCATCGCCGGAATCACCTCGCCGAGGAATCCGATTGGCGCTCGTGGATCACCGTCGATGAGCATCCGGAACTCGCGGTCGGAGAACGGAGCATCGTACCGGTCGTTGTTGACGGCGTGGATCGGAATGCCGACCAGGAGCCGGTCGCTGTAGGCCTCGATCTGAGGGGCACCGAACGTGAACGACGTCGTGCCGAGCTCAGCGGGCGCGAGCGTCGTGACGACGGCCGGCGCGACCGGTGCTACCGCGCGCGGGCCGGTGAGTGGGATCTCGCCGACCTGGTCGCCGTCGTGCACCCGGACGACGAGCTCGCTCGGCTCCGCCGGCAGGGAGTAGTTCAAGGTCGCCGTCTCCGCGGCACGAGCAGGGACCAGGACACCAATGCCCTCCGCGGGGTTGATGGCCGCGCCGTCGGCGACGAGCTGCACCTCGCCGGGACCGACACCGTCGTCGTACTCGGCGCGGTTCTCGAAGGTCATCGTCAGCTGCGCGCCGGCGCCGTCCGCGCCTGGCGCGAGCGAGGCCGCGTCGACTGTGAACACCAGGCCCTCACTGCCGTGACGATGGAGGATCGTGCGGGACACCGCGGGCAGGGTCAGCGGTGAGGCGGTGCCGGACGATGGCACGTCCGGCGCGGCGATGTCTCCCTCGATACTGGCGGTCGACGTGGACGCCTCCGACTGGTTGCGGTCGGCGAGAAGGAACGCCACCACGACCGCCGCTGCGGTGATGACGGCGCCAACCACCCAGCGCGGACGTCGTCGCCGAGCGGCCGTACGCGGGGCGTCGAGGTCCGGCCGGCCGAGCGAGCGAACGAGCTTGGCCGTGTCGTCGTCCCACGACTCGGCACGGACCTCGATGGCGTTGCGACGCGCCAGCGGTGCGATGTCCCACGGCAGCACTTCCCCGTCCGGCATCGACGCTCGCCGACGAGCACGGGAATGACGGGCTTGCCGGCATGGAGGGCGGTGGCGATCTCCATGCGGACGACATCGCCGGGGTCGCTCAGCCGCGGGCGTCCTTGGCTGTCGCTCACCGTTGCCCAGTCCGGGCCGATCACCGCTAGCACCACATCGGCGGACGAGATGGCTCGTTGGATCGAGCTGACGAAGTCCTCGCCCGGCGCGATCGAGTCGATGTCGTGGAACACCTCGGCGGCGCCGAAGCGATCGGCGAGGTCGTCGCACAGACGACCGCCGTGACCGGCCGCATCGTCGCGCCGGTAGCTCACGAAGATCGACATGCCGGGATTCTGAGGCTCGCGATGATCGATGACAAGGCGTACGACATCACGATGCGTCGCTACCGTTCGGAGCGACTGACGCCGAGTTCAATCAAGAGAACCTCGGTGGAGCCAGGTCACGAGATCGTCAGGCGCGAGGGACCGGACGCGTTCGGCGTAGCGGGCGACATCGTCCTCGGAGAGAAGGTCGCGCCATTGTCCGCTGATGCCCTTGTGGAAGAAGCGCGCGGGATCGAGCCACTGCTGCCGGCTCCCGCCCGGGACCGTGAGGTCGGCTTGCCGGCGCATCGCCGGGAACGTGGCCGCCTCGACCAGGCCCGCCCATCGGGCCTCGGGCACCTCGATCCCGAGCCGCAGCGCCAGCGCCCGCATTTGCCCTTCGAGGTCGTC